>JAGOMP010000102.1 GCA_017993505.1 Planctomycetota bacterium | reverse complement strand
TTAATAGCAATTATCAATACATTTATGTGGACACATTCCCGGCTGATAAACTGGTATAGGTGGCCAAAAGAATCTTTCTGTATGATATACTCTTCTTTCAAAATTACCGTTTTCATCATATAAATCTTCATAACAAATTGTGATTATTTCTAGTCCGCAAGGTCTTGGATTTTGAATTTCACAATATGGTCTGGTTAATCTTGGTCGTCCATTTACCACAATTCTTTCCCATCTATCAGTAGAACGCCAGTAACACTTTGGATATATTAATCTCTTAAAGCAAGCAACATTCATATCACAATCAGGTATGGCAATATCAGTCCATACTGTTCCAACAAGTGTTGTTAAAATTTTTGTAATTATTTTAGTTGTTATTTGAACTTTATTTTCTTCATACCCCAAATTTGAACAAGGTAAAAGAATATCTACGTTCTCAATATGAATCCAATGCTCAAGTGTATTTGGATCTAAGTACTAGCAATACTTGTATTCAAATTCACAACCATTATGAATTACTACATCTGTTCTAGGTCCTTGCCACCCTTCCGGGCATTGTGCTTTTACATTCATATTAGCCATAAACATTATAGCTAATGCTGCGAAAAATTAACGTTGCTTTTTTCATAAAAACCTCGTAAATTTGTAATATAAATAGTTAACTGTTTGCCCCTGCTTTTTTATCTCGTAAATTTGGAGCAGGGGATTTTTTCTATCTTAAAAATAATATTTCTTTTTCTTTTCTATATTTTTTTTCATTTTTTTCTTGATTACTTAAACAGTTGAAATATAAAAAATAAAAATGAAATATGCAATAAAAAAATAAAAAATATTTTCTATTTTTTCCAGTCATACGAGCAACAAGTTGTTCGAATGATTTTTTGCTTTTCTAAAGTCAGAAAAACTTCTGACTGCAAGTGAAGCTGATAGCCGTTAGCTGAAACACCAGAGCTCATCTTTGTCCCTCTCAAGATGCACAAAGCGTTAGTGATTTAATAAGAAGAAAAAATATTATTAAATATTTTGTTTGATATTATAATTTTTCTTAATTTGCAAAAGTTTAAGTGTATAAAATAAAAAGAGAATGGGACACTTAAAATGTCTCAATTAATATTATAAAATTGGAGAAAAAGTTATGTCAAGTGGATTCAATCCATTTCAAATGGCACAGCAGCAATTTGATGCTATAGCAGAAAAATTGGGATTAGACCAAGCAACAAAGGATTTACTTCGTAATCCCATGAGAGAATATCATTTCACAATTCCAGTCCGTATGGATGATGGAACTTATAAAGTATTTCGCGGTTTTCGCGTACAACACAACGACGCACGTGGTCCTTGCAAAGGTGGAATTCGTTTCCATCCACACGAAACAATAGATACAGTTCGCGCCCTTGCTACCTGGATGACATGGAAAACATCAGTCGTTGATATTCCACTCGGTGGTGGAAAAGGTGGCGTTATTTGCGACCCACACAATTTATCTACACGTGAGCAGGAAGCAATTTGTAGAGGTTATGTGAGACAATTACATAAAAATGTCGGTCCTCTTCAGGACGTTCCCGCTCCAGACGTTATGACAACAGGTCAGCATATGATTTGGATGCTCGATGAATTAGAAAAAATCACTGGAACAAAAGTTCCCGGTTTCATTACCGGCAAACCACTTGGAAGCGGCGGCTCACTCGGTAGAACTGAAGCAACTGGTTACGGCGTTATCTATTGTGTCCGCGAAGCATTAAAAGAGTTAAATATCGATATTACAAAAACTACTGCTGCATTCCAAGGTTTCGGTAATGTTAGCCAATATGCAATTAAGCTTTTTACTCAATATGGCGGTAAAGCCGTTGCTGTTTCCTGCTGGGATAATACCGACAAGAAATCATATACTTTCGTTAGAAAATCCGGTATTGATTTTGACGAATTAAAAGGAATGACAAATAAATTCGGTGAAATTGATAAAGTTAAAGCAAAAGAATCCGGCTTTGAAATTCTTCCTGGCGAAGCTTGGATTGAACAGGAAGTTGATATTTTAGTTCCAGCTGCTTTAGAAAATCAAATCAATGCTGAAACCGCACCAAAAATTAAACCAACAGTAAAACTTATTGCTGAAGGCGCAAATGGTCCTACAACACCAGAAGCAGACGAAATTATCAAAGCAAAGAATATTTGGGTTGTTCCAGACTTCTTGGCTAATGCCGGTGGCGTTACCTGCTCTTACTTCGAACAGGTTCAATGCAATATGAATTACTTCTGGGAAAAAGAAGAAGTTCTTACTAAATTAGATGCTAAAATGACACACGCATATCATGCAGTTTCTGAATTAGCACGTAGCAAAAAAATCTATATGCGAGATGCAGCTTATTTGATTTCTATCCAAAGAGTTGCCGAAGCTTCAAAAATGCGCGGCTGGGTCTAATCCTTAAATTAGATATTTTTTTTTAAATGCCATACCTATAAGATATGGCATTTTTTTTATTTTATTTCAAATTCGTAGATTAGCTTATTGTATTCTTTTGTAGCTGCATACCAAATAGTATGTTTATTTTCATAATATTTTTGTAATCCAAAACCAATATATTTGTTCTTAGTATATAATAAAATAAATTTATATTTGTTTTTTGGTAGAGTTCTATTATCTCCAGCTGCACCCTCACCCACGGTAGCATATTTTGTTGAATCAGGCAATAATAAAGGTTTATCTGAAACACAAAAATCAATATGTCCGCGTCCGAGGTCTTCCCATTTAGAATTTTTATTTAATACACTTAATGAACCCCAAAAATATTCTGGATGAATATCTCCATATATAGTATCCTTAGTTTTATTTTCCAATAAAAAAACTGGGTCATCATAATATTCTGGTTTCATATTGGTTAATTTAATAAGAAAATTTTTGTCAGTTTTATAATACTTATGTATCA
>JAGOMP010000011.1:58399-60025 GCA_017993505.1 Planctomycetota bacterium | reverse complement strand
GTCTCTTTTCAATAACAAAGAAAATAATTTTATAAAGGAGCGTACCATGGCAACACGCGTACGTATCACCCGAGAAGGGGCAACGTATCATATTACTGTACGTTGCAATAATAAGGAACAATTGATTAATCCTAAAACGTTTGAACCAAGGTATCTAATGGTTCTTGAACGTGCTAAATTAGATGATTAAACACGCACAAAAAAAGACCTGTCCAATCCATGTTTATAATTAAATTAGATGATTAGACAAGCAATTAAAATACATGTCACAAAGGCATGTAGAATAAAAATAGAAAGTTAACATGCATTTAACAATATGTTGTCAAATGCATGTTTATAATAAAAAAAGAGACTACACTGTGTAGTCTCTTTTCAATAACAAAGAAAATAATTTTATAAAGGAGCGTACCATGGCAACACGCGTACGTATCACCCGAGAAGGGGCAACGTATCATATTACTGTACGTTGCAATAATAAGGAACAATTGATTGATCCTAAAACGTTTGAACCAATGTATCTAATGGTTCTTGAACGTGCTAAAGAGAAATATGATGTCGAAGTGAATAATTATACACTTATGACAAATCATGTTCATTTAGTCGTAACAACTAATTTGGACAATATTTCTCGCTTTATGCAATATGTTAATAGTCAGTCTGGTAGACGATACAATAAAATAATTGGTCGTTCTGGATATTTCTGGGGTGGAAGATTTTTCTCAGAAATCATAGAAACTGATGAACATCTATTCAATACTATGGTATACATAGATTTAAACATGTGGCGTGCAGGCGGTGTGGAAGATCCTAAAGATTGGAAATACGGTAGCTACAATGTGTATGCATATGGCATACAAGATGAAGTTACTGACTTACTTCCATTTTATTTAGAAATTCCTGAAGACAAACGTCAGGAATGGTATCGCAACATAGTTGCTGATCGTAAACATACGATCCAACGCGAACATATCTACGTAGAAAAATATAAACGAAAAAATAAAAACGCGAACATTAACGCGATCATATCTACGTGAAAAAATAAATTAAATTATATTGATAAAATTAAATTTAAAATATTTAAAAATTCAATATAATTTCAAGGTAGAATTTTGCAGAAAAATTTTACCTCAGAGATAGTATGTCCACACATAAAAACTTACAAATACTAAAAATAATCAATATAACTCATTAAATCACAATAGCTTACATTCATAATTAATATTATTTTTATCAATTTTTCATCAAAATTTTTTCAAAAAATCATCATTTTTTTCTTTCACCAAAAAATTCTTAAAAATTCTTCCTATTGCCTTTAAAATCGCTTTTTTTTCACTGTAAAATCTCCTGAAATTCCCTCTATTTTTTGCAAAATATCTCCCATTTTTCCGAAAATTTGCTAAATTATCTAAAATTTGCTAAATTATCTCCTTTTTTGCCAATTTTCTTCTTTTCCCCAGAGCAACTTTTGCCTCCCCAGAGCAAATTAACTAATTAACTCCCCAGAGCAACTGACATCTCCCCAGAGCAACATAACTCCTCGGAGCAAATTAACTAATTAACTCCCCAGAGCAACATTGACTCCCCAGAGCAAATCCCCGCCCAGAGCAACATTGACTCCCCAGAGCA
>JAGOMP010000011.1:0-58299 GCA_017993505.1 Planctomycetota bacterium | reverse complement strand
AATTCCCAGTGCAAATTTGCACTACGCGTTTTACGCGTTTCTATGTATTCTTACGCATTTCTACGTAATTCTACGCATTTTAATTAACTCCCCAGAGCAAAATAACTCCCCAGAGTAACTCCCCAGAGCAAATTCCCAGTGCAAATTTGCACTACGCGTTTTACGCGTTTCTATGTATTCTTACGCATTTCTACGTAATTCTACGCATTTTAATTAACTCCCCAGAGCAAAATAACTCCCCAGAGTAACTCCCCAGAAAATAACTCCCCAGAGCAAATCCCCGCCGAGCAAATCCCCGCCCTAGTTTTTTTATCTATTTTTTCCCCTGCCCAGAGCAACAAAAAGTAATTGCAGTATTGTCATAATCTTTTTTGTGGAAATATGATTAATAAAAAGTTACAATGTTAAGAATAATAGAAAATAAATCATGATAGAAAATGTTCGTTGTTGAAATTTTCTAAGTTCATAATCTGTAAAGTAAGGGTATATAACTATGCAGGATAATATCTGGCAAGTAGAAAGTATATTAGAAAATACATATAAAATTACCAATGTTCTTCCTAAAGGACAGTATGGACAATCGTATTGCATAGACCATATTCAATGGAATATGCCACTACGTATAAAAAAATTAAATAATTTGCAAGATAGATATAGTCGTCATGCTTTAGATTCTTGGATTCATGCGTCAGAGTCTATGTTTTTAGTCAATGCATATGTTATTAAAGATATTGATTCTCAATCTTGCCTTATCACAGAATATATTGAAGGCGTATCTTGGGGAACATATATTCAACAATCTATTCTTGATAAAGAACGATTATACATTGCTTTGCAACTTACTAATGCTTTACTTGAGATTCATTCAAAAAATATTGTCCATGGCAATTTGCATCCTCAAAATATTCTCATCAATCATAATAGTCGTCTTTTTTTAAATGACTTAACATGTCGTTATTCTGAAGATGGGAATATTTTTAAAAAAGACTTGCAGAATTATGCTGTTCATTTATATGAATTATTTAGTCAAAAAACATTTACTGGAGATTTCGAATGGACGCAGGAAGCTCCATGGAATCCATTAGTGGAAATATGTTTTCAATCCCAACCTTTACATATTTTGTCAGATATTTTTGAAGTTTTACAAAATCAATATGAAGCGTATGAACAAAGGTATACGAAAAATCTTTGGCTTTCTGCTACAATTCAAGTGGAAAGTATACATAAACCAGCTTTTGGTAATATAGAAAGAAAAAATTTAAAAGAGGCGGAATATCTTTGGAGGTGTGCAAGCGAAGCATATCCTCCGAGTATGAATGCAATTTGGAATTACTATCTTTGTAAATTGAGAAAAGGATTAATTACACCTTGTATGTTTATTAATTTATTGACAGAACAACCTACAGACAAAGAAAAAATTTATTGCATGCAAGCAGAAATTGCTTTAGAATTTGGCTGTCAAGTGCTAGAGGTTTTAAAAAATTTGCAAGAATATAATGCATTGAATCTTGCTAGAACTGAATCTTTAGATTTAGAAGCTGAACTTTTATATCGTGTTCGTAAGTATGAAGAAGCAAAAGAGAAATGGCTTGCTATTTTTGATCTAGATAATCTTTCTAGCAAAGAGTGTTATAAATTGACAATTTCATGTTATGCTTGTGGCGATAAACAAGGTGCACGAGAATTTTGCGATAAAGGATTACAATTGCATCCGCATTCTAATTTATTACAATTGGTAGATGCAATATTAACAATGGATAAAAATGAAGATGAAGAAATTGTCTCTGAAAAATTTCAAATCTTAGAAACAAAATATGGATCTGTATATTGGATTATGATGCATGTTGCAGAATATTATGCAACATTAGGTACAGAAGAAAGTCAAGAACAAGCTCAAGAAATCTACCAAGAACTTTTAAAGATCAATCCTTTAAGTCAACGTGCTTTGAAATGGTATAGTGCTTGTGAAGGAAATCAACTAAAATATAATATAGGACAAATGCAATTAGAAGAATGGAGTCAAATACAAACTTTACAAAAGCATGAAAATATTATCACTGCATTAGCCATGACTCCTGATGGGAAAATCGCTGTTTCTGGTGATTGTGAAGGTAGAATTCATTGTTGGAATATTGAAAATAGCTCGTATTGGATGGAACTTGTAGGACATACAAAACATATTACAAGTTTAGCTATTTCAACAGACGCAAAAATTGTAGCTTCTGGTAGCTGGGACCAAGAAGTCAAAATTTGGGATATGGAAACTGGTAAAGAAATTCGTAATATTTTATTTCATGAACAAACTATTAGTTCGATTAAAATTACTACAGATAACAAACAAATAATCATTGGAAGTTGGGATGGAAAAGCAAGTATTTGGAATTTAGAAGAAATAGAAAATAATGAAAAACCAATATCTATTTTAAATATTTCTGAACTTTGGATCACAGATGTTGCTTTAATTGAAAATACAAATTTAGCTATTACTTGCGATGAACATGAACGAATGAGCATTTGGGATATTGAAAAACAAGAAATCATAACAACTATGCGCGGCCTTTCTGTTCTTCTTGCACAAAACAATAAAGTGGCAGTATCTTCTCGCTATGACCACATAGAAATTTGGGAAATTCCATCTGGGCGTTGTCTAAGAGGAATGGAGACACAAGGAAAAGAAATTTGTCTAAGTTTAAGCAATGATAATCTTTTTTTACTTACTCGCAATGAAGATGACATTATTTCAGTATGGGATTTATGCCATTGCCAACGCATTGCACATCTTCAATCTACAGAATGTCTCTGTGCTAGTATGAGTTCAGATGGTTCGATTATTGTTTCTGGCACAGAAAAAGATTTATATTTATGGGAAAATATTTCCTTACGCACATTCCCTTTATTTAAAAAAGCTTGCTACTTAGGGTCAAATTTCCATCAATACACATCTACACCAGAACTTATTCTGAAATATGCTCGCGACGCTGAAAAAGCTTCTAAAGAAAAACAATATAAAAGTGCATTTTTTCATTTAAAAAAAATTCAATCTACACCAGGATACGAAACAGCAACAAATTTAAATAATTTCATCTTAGAAACAGCCTTACAAGCTGATATTGCTTTATCTGGGATTGAAAATGTTATCCTCAGTAATAGTATTAAAACAAAAAATGACATTACTGCTTTATCATTTCTTCACCATGGCCAAACTACAATTCTTGCCCAAGATGATACACCTTTAACACAGTGGAATTTGGAAAATGCATGCATAGTTCATTCTTGGAAACATAATCATCGTCCCATTGCTACTGTATCTATGACTCCTGACAGTCTATATATTTTAACGGGAAGTTGGGATGGCACAGCCACACTTTGGGATATTAACAGCCCAGCCCCTATCCATACATATGTAATAGATGATACTTGGATCCAATCTGTTTTTATACATCCAAACGGTACTTTTGCACTCTGTGGTTCTAAAAAAGGAAAAGTCCAATACATCAATCTTACCACAAATGAGACTATAACTTTGCAAGAATCTGCTAATTTTCCTATTACTCATGTTCACATTACATCAAAGGATGAACTCATAGCCATTCATGTTGATGGGACTATTCATATTTGGACAACACCAGAATCAGAACCAAAAAAATTTCGCCCATTTTCTAGAAAAGTCAATGCATTTGATATATCACCCAACGGTCAAACAGCCATTTTTTCAACACGAAATGAAGAAATTTATGAAGTGGATTTACAAAATGGTAAAATTATCAATAAATTTTACCATCCAGAAGAAGTCCTTTGTGCATTGCACTATATTAACCAACAATATTTTCTGAGTATTTCACAATGTTGTAGCCTACGCCTTTGGGAACGTGAAACAGATTTTTCTTTAGAACAAACAAATTTACATGAAAGAAGGATTACAAAGGCAATTTTTTCTGCAGATAGTTGTGCTCTTTTAACTAGCACAGATTCAAAAGAAATCAAACTTTGGGATATCTATTATACATATGAAGATTAAAAAATACATACTAAAATGCCTCTTTTTTGAGACTCCAATAGTATGTTATACTCTTTTAACTAGCACAGATTCAAAAGAAGTCAAACTTTAGGATATCTACTATACATATGAAGATTAAAAAATACATACTAAAATGCCTCTTTTTTGAGAGTCCGATAGTATAATGTAATTATGAAACAAAATGTCATTGTATTATATTATATGCTTTTGTTTTTTATTTCATATTTACGTTTTTTTATGAATTTGGTATAATATGTCACAAAAAAATAAAAACTCAAACAAATATATGTTTAATAAAAACTCAAATAAATTTATGTATTATATAATCAGACAACCAAAATTTCTAATAACTCATTAAGGAGACTATATTCTTATGAATAAAACAAGCAAACACACATCGCTCCCCATAGATAAAGAAGGAATTAAAAAAAGATTTTCATCGTATTTAAAATACTACCTTGCAAAAGATCAATATAGTTCAACTATGCAAGATGTATACATTGCCCTTTCTTTAGCAGTTCGCGAATTAATGATTGATCGCTGGATTGAAACGCAACAAATGTATCATATTAATAAAGTAAAACGTGTTTATTATTTATCCATGGAATATATGATTGGTCGTTCCCTAACAAATAATATGATCAATTTACAAATATTTCAAGTAGCAAAAGAAGCAATGCAAGATTATGGCATTTCATTAGAACAAGTGATTGATCAAGAAGAAGAGGCAGGCTTAGGAAATGGTGGTCTTGGGCGACTTGCAGCATGTTTTATAGACTCATTGGCTACATTGCACCTTCCTTCCATTGGTTATGGTCTCCGTTATAATTATGGTATTTTCAAACAAGAAATACAAGATAATCAACAAGTAGAAACTCCTGATGAATGGCTACGTTGGGGCAATCCATGGGAAATTTCAATTCCTCATTACACATTTCCCGTTAAATTTGGTGGTCGCGTAGAATCATTTCAAGATAAAGGCCAAATAAAATTTGCATGGATTGAAGACGTTACTATACTAGGCATTCCTTATGATTATCCCATAGTAGGATATGATAGTAATAATGTGAATACACTGAGATTATGGTCTGCAAAAGCTAGTGAAGAATTTGATTTTAGAGACTTTGATCAAGGCGATTATATGGCCGCTGTACAACATAAAGTGAAAGCGGAAAATATTACTAAAGTTTTATATCCAAATGAAAGCACAAACCAAGGAAAAGAACTACGACTTCAACAACAATATTTCTTTGCTTCATGCTCTTTGCAAGATATTATTCGAAGATTTGAATCAGATTTTCAACAAAATTACGAACTTTTCCCAGAGAAAATATCAATCCAACTTAATGATACACACCCTGCCATTGGAATTGCTGAACTTATGCGTATTTTTGTCGATGAAAAAGAGATTCCATGGGAAAAAGCTTGGGAATATACAGAAAAGACGTTTGCATATACTAACCATACTCTTCTTCCTGAAGCATTGGAACGTTGGAATGTATCTAAATTTGAAAAATTACTTCCTCGCCATATGCAAATTATTTATGAAATCAATAGGCGATTTTTAGAAAAAGTTTCCTTGCGATATCCAGGAAATATAGAAAAGCTTAATAAAATGAGCATTATCCAAGAAAAACCTGAAAAACAAATTAGAATGGCTTATCTTTCAGTTATTGGCTCGCATTCTGTCAATGGTGTAGCTCGACTTCATAGTGAACTTGTCAAAACAAAAATGTTCAAAGAATTCTATCAATATACACCAGAAAAATTTAATTCTAAAACAAATGGAGTGAGTCAAAGACGATGGCTTCTTGATGCAAATTCTCTTTTAGCTAGCTTTATTACAGATCACATTGGTTCTGCATGGATCAAAGATCTATATCAACTAAAACAACTAGAAAAATATGTGGATAATGTCGATTTCATAAAACAATTCGCTGATATCAAACGACAAAATAAACAACGCCTTGCAAATGTCATTAAACAAACAAATGGAATAGAGGTCAATGTCGATGCAATATTTGATATACATGTAAAACGAATCCATGAATACAAACGACAACTCATGAACATTCTCCATGTAATCATGTTGTACAATCGACTCAAGAATAATCCCGAATATGACATGCCACCACGCGTTTTTATATTTGGTGGAAAAGCAGCACCTGGCTATGTAATGGCAAAAACAATCATTCATTTTATCAACTGTGTAGCCCAAGTTATCAATAATGATTATACTATCAAAGACAAAATTAAAGTTGTCTTCATTCCCAACTACAGTGTTACACTTGCAGAAAAAATTATCCCTGCAGCAGACGTTAGTGAACAAATTTCTACTGCTGGTTTTGAAGCATCTGGAACAGGAAATATGAAATTCGCTCTAAACGGTGCCCTTACAATAGGTACTTTAGATGGTGCGAACATTGAAATCATGGAAGAAGTAGGTAGCGAAAATATATTTATTTTCGGAATGAATACTAAGCAAGTTGTAGAACGACGAAAAAAATATAATCCTTTCAAAATTTACCAAGATGATCCAGAAATTTTTCTAGCTATTGAACTCATTAAAAAGAATTTTTTCAGCCGCCATCTTCCTGACATTTTTCAACCTATAATTGATAGCTTACTCTACAATCATGACCCTGATCATTTTATGGTAATTGCAGATCTCAAATCATATAGCGATTGCCATTCCATTATCAATCAAGCATACGAAAATCCCATAGAATGGCATAAACGAGCCTTATTAAATGTTGCAAGAATGGGAAAATTTAGCTCGGACAACGTCATTAGTCAATACGCAGAAGAAATTTGGAATTTAAAACCAGAAAAAATCTCTACAAAATAATTTTCTTACAATATTCAATATTAGAAAATAATGAATTTTAAAAAGTTAATTGCTCATTTTACTATGTTAAAAATGGGCAATTAACTTTTTAAAGTTATAGGTGTTCAAAAATACAATTAATTTTTAAAATTACAGGTTATCACATATAAAACAATGCATTTAAATTTTTTTTTAGTAATTATAAGTAATCTTTGTATATAGGTTTATTATGGCAGTAAATTATCAAGAAGATGATATTGTTTCTTTAGATTGGCGAGAACATATTCGCTTTCGTCCTGGAATGTATATTGGAAAACTAGGAAATGGAAGTGCCTCAGACGACGGCATTTATTTAATGATCAAAGAAATCTTAGACAATTCAGTGGACGAATTTGTCATGGGATTTGGGAAAAAAATCTTGCTAGACATTGAAAAAAATAAAGTACGTGTGCGTGATTTTGGGCGTGGAATTCCATTAGGGAAAGTATATGACTGTGTGGCACGCATCAATACTGGTGGAAAATATGATTCTGGTGCATTTAAAAAATCTGTAGGATTAAATGGTGTTGGCACAAAAGTTGTCAATGCCTTGTCAAAATATTTTATGGTAGAATCTGTTCGAGATGGTGAATCCCATTGCCTTGAATTTAGCAAAGGTGAATTAACACATGACCATAAAATTCGCAAAAAACTCGATACAGAAAACGGAACAGAAGTTGTTTTTATTCCTGATGAAAGTTTATTTGGACAATTTGAATTTACTAATGATTTTGTAGAAAGCATGGTCTGGAATTATGTGTATTTAAACACTGGACTATCTATTATATTGAATGGGAAAAAATTCTATTCCACAAATGGATTGTTTGACTTATTGGAAAAGAAAATAGGAGATGATACTATTTATTATCCCATCATACATTTAAAATGCAAAGATCTAGAAATTGCATTTACACATGGGAAACAATATGGAGAACAATATTTCAGCTTTGTCAATGGGCAATATACTCCCCAAGGTGGTAGCCATCTACTTTCTTTTCGAGAAAGCCTTGTTAGAGTAGTACGAGAATTTTATAAAAAAGACTTTGATAGTGCAGATATACGAAGCTCTATTATCGCTGCAATCAGTATTCGAGTTGAAGATCCTATTTTTGAATCACAAACTAAAACAAAATTAGGATCCTTGAATATGGGGAAAGATGGCGTTACTATTCGTTCTTTTATTAATGACTTTCTAAGACAAGATCTAGACAACTTTCTACATAAAAATACAGATACTGCCAATGAACTATTAAAACGAATTCTAGAATCAGAAAAAGAGAGAAAAGAAATTGCAGGAATTCGAAAAATAGCAACACAACGTTCTAAAAAAACTACATTTTTCAACAAAAAATTACGAGATTGTCGATACCATTTTGATGAAGATGGTCGTAAAAAAGATGAAACCATGATCTTTCTTACAGAAGGGGATTCTGCAAGTGGATCACTCACACAAGCACGAGATGTAGATACACAAGCCATATTCAGCCTACGAGGGAAACCATTAAATACATTTGGATTGACTAAAAAAATTGTCTATTCCAATGAAGAATTCCATTGCTTACAACACGCATTAAATATTGAAGATGGACTAGATGGTTTGCGTTATAAATACGTCATCATTGCCACAGATGCCGATGTAGACGGTATGCACATACGACTTCTTTTATTGACGTTTTTTTTGCAATTCTTCCCTGAATTAGTTCGTAAAGGTCATCTTCATATATTAGAAACTCCACTTTTCAGAGTTCGCACACGCCAACAAACATTATATTGTTATAATGAGAATGAAAGAGACATAGCCATTCAAAAACTTGGGAAAAACTCTGAAATTACAAGATTCAAAGGATTGGGCGAAATATCTCCTGTAGAATTTCGAAGATTTATTCAAGAAGATATCCATCTTACCCCTGTTCTGATTAAAGAAGATAAACCCATAAAAAAAACGCTCGAATATTATATGGGCAAAAACACACCTGAAAGACAACAATTTATCATTGAAAATCTACAAACAGAATAAAGGAACAATCCATGAATGAATTAATATGGTTCGGATTTCTATTTTTAGACTTATCCATGGTTCTACTTCTATTTTATCTATTTGAAAAACAAGGTGTATATGGTGTGATTGTCATGAACATCATTTTATGCAATATCCAAGTTGCAAAAAATGTAGAACTCTTTGGTCTCACTGTGACATTAGGCAATATTTTATATGGTAGTATCTTCTTTTCTACAGATATACTTAGTGAATTCTATGGGAAAAAAGAAGCACAACAAGCCGTCTACCTTGGATTTGCCGTTTTAGTATTAATGACTATATACATGCAAATTGCCCTTCTCTTTCAACCAGCTCCCAGTGACCTAGTAGATCCTCATTTACAAGGCATTTTCGGACTTGTACCACGCATTGCCCTTGGTAGTCTTGTAGCATATCTCCTTTCCCAATGCCATGATATTTGGCTATATCAAGTTTGCAAAGAATGGACAAAAGGAAAACACCTATGGCTACGAAATAACCTTGCTACCTTATCTAGCCAAGCTATAGACTCCGTAGTTTTCTGTATCATTGCTTTCTATGGACTTTATGATACAAAAATTTTGATCGAAATTGTGATCACAACATTCCTATTCAAAGCCATTGTTGCTCTACTAGATACTCCATTTCTCTATCTCGCCCGAAAAATCTTCAGACTAAAATATTCTCATAACAAAACTCAAAAATAATTTTTTTATTTTGAAAGATTTTTTGAAAAATTTCCCTATATTTTTTTGAAATGCAATTTGCATAAAAAAAGTAGCTATTTTACTAGTACAATAGCTACTTTTTTTGTTAATCTTAAATTTAAAAATATTTACTACCTAGCAAAGAATCCTTTCTTAAGCATATTTACTCAGAGCTTTTAATAGGAAGCTAAACAGCATTAATGCTGTTTCTATGTATATCACTTAGAATATATTATAATAGAACTAAAATAAACTCTGCTCTTAGTACCTCTTCTAGAGTGCTTCATAGTATAATTATATAGTACAAATAAAGAAAAATAACTCTGCTCTTAATACATCTTTCTGAGAGTTTAGTAGTACAAATAAAGAAAAATAACTCTGCGTGTATTGCTCTGAAAGTTTGGTAGTATAAATAAATTATTTATTAGTAAAACTGGGTAACTTTTTTTTGTATATCTTCAGGAACAGGAGCATATTCTAATGGTTCCATTGTATATGTTCCACGCCCTTGTGTGAGACTACGAAGTTTATCAGCATAGCCAAACATTTCCGCAATGGGCACTTTACCAGAAATAATTTGTATATCGTTATGTGTTTCTACGTTTTGAATTTCGCCTCGACGACTACCAATATGACTAATCACATCGCCCATGTAAGTATTTGGTGTCTGAACTTGAAACTTCATAATAGGTTCAAGAAGAAGATAACCAGCTTTTTCTAGTGCTTCTTTAACTGCATGATGAGCTGCTGCAACAAAGGCTTCTTCTGTAGAATTAACAACATGGTCTTGGGCATCTAAGATAGTAACTTTAATATTGATAAGAGGATAGCCCCCTAGTTCACCACTTGTAACGGCATTTTTTATTCCTTCTTCTATAGACGGAATAAATTGTTTTGGAATTTGATCTTTTTGAAGATTATTTTTAATTTCAAGATTTTTTCCATCTGATGGTTCTACTCGAACTTTGACAAATGCATAATGTTCTTTGTTACCAAATTGTCTTTGGAATAGATGTTCTGCCTCTGCAGTTCCTATAATAGTTTCTCTATAGGAAACTCTTGGCTGTCCAATGTTGACTTTTAAGTTATGTTCTTTTTGAATTCTACTACACACAATGTCTAAGTGGAGCTCTCCCATTCCTGAAATTAAAATTTGTGCATGTTCTTCATCATAATTATAATGAAATGTAGGATCGTCTTTTGCCATGATTTTGAGTGTATCTAGTAAATTGTCTTTATCAGCTACTGTTTTTGGTTCAATAGATTTATTAATGACTGTTTCAGGAAATTCCATTTTTTCTAGCTGAATAGGATGTGACTTATTACATAGTGTGTCGCCTGTCATTACTTCTTTTAAACCCACAATACCTATGATTTCACCTGCCTCGGCAGTTTCACATTTTGTTCTATGGTTAGCGTGCATGTACCAAATTCTATTGACTCGTTCAGTCTTTTTATTTGTTGGATTATAAACTTGCATGCCTTCTGTGAGTTGACCAGAATACATTCTCACATAAGAAAGTTCACCATGTTTATCAAATGTTGTTTTAAAGACAAAAGCACAGAGTTTGTCATCATTATATTTAACATGGACTGTTTTTCCTGTATTGGGTTGGATAGCTGGAATAGCAGGCATATCTTTAGGAGAAGGTAAATAATCAATGATAGCATCTAATAAAGGTTGTACGCCTTTGTATCGTAAGGAAGCTCCTGTAAAAACTGGTGTAATCTTATTGGCTAGTGTTGCTTTTCGAATAGATTGTTTAATATCTTGTTCTGTAAGTGCGTCTTCTGTATATTTTTCAATAATTTTTTCATCATACATTGCTAATGTGTCAATGAGTTGTTCTTTATATTGTTGAGCTTGTTCTTTATATTCAGTAGGAATGTCATACTCTGTAATAATTTTTCCTAAAGATTCTGTATCATATGTATATGCTTTTTGTTTTAAAATATCAATAATACCTTGGAAATCGCTTTCTTTTCCCCAAGGCATCACCAACACAACAGGATTTGCATGCAATCTTGTGCGTATAGCATCCAGAACGTTTGTAAAAGAAGCACCCGTTCGATCCATTTTATTGATAAATGCAATCCTAGGAACATGATATTTATCTGCTTGTCGCCATACTGTTTCAGATTGTGCTTCTACACCGCCAACAGCACAAAATATGCCAATGGCACCATCTAGTACTCGAAGACTTCGTTCGACTTCTACTGTGAAATCTACGTGTCCTGGAGTATCAATGATATTAATTTGGTAGTCATTCCAAATACAGGTCGTTGCTGCACTTACAATGGTAATGCCACGATTACGTTCATCTTCTAAATAGTCCATGACCGTGTTTCCTTCGTCAACATTCCCCATTTTATGCTCTTTTTCTGTGTAGTACAGTATTCGTTCTGTTGTTGTTGTTTTACCGGCATCAATGTGTGCAATAATGCCTATATTTCTAATTTTTTCTATATCGCCCATGTTTTTCTATTCCTATTTCTAATAATGATAGTTGTATTGGTTCTATTTATCTTGTCGTTATTTTAAAATTTTGAAAACAAAAAAAGCCTGCTTTTTAAAAACAGGCCTTTTTTATCCTATCATAGATGATGACTACCATGCAAAGTGAGCAAATGCTTTATTGGCTTCTGCCATCTTATGTGTATTTTCTCTTTGTGTGATGGACTTGCCTTGTTTGTTGTAAGCATCTGATAATTCATCTGCCAATCTTTCTGCCATGGGCTTTCCCTTACGTCCGCGGGAAGCAGCGAGAATCCATCTTAATGCCAAAGTAATTTGTCTTTTCTTTTCGATTTCCATTGGAACTTGATAAGTTGCTCCACCAACTCGACGGGAACGTACTTCAATCAAGGGTTTGACATTATTAATAGCTGTTTTTAAAATTTTGAGTTCGTATTGTTCTTCACGAACATTTTTTTCTTCAGATTTTTTCGCAATTTCAGCATTAGCGAATTTTTTTCTTAAAATTTGTAGTGCATCATAGATAATTTTTTGTGCTTTTGTCTTTTTGCCATCTAACATAATATAATTGACAAATTGACTAATAAGCTTGTCTCTATATAGAGGATCTGGTTGCATATAAATCTTTGTAGATTTGAACTTTTTTGACATTCAGCGTTTCCTTTTGTAAAATCCTATGCTTTAGGAAGTTTTGTGCCATATTTGGAACGACCACGTTTTCGATTGGTAACTCCTGCTGAATCTTGAGTACCACGAACAATGTGATAACGAACACCAGGAAGATCCCTTACTCGACCACCACGAACTAATACAATGTGGTGTTCTTGCAGGTTATGACCAATACCAGGGATATAAACAGTAACTTCTTTTCCAGTAGAAAGACGTACTCTTGCAATTTTCCGTAGTGCAGAATTAGGCTTTTTAGGAGTCATAGTCTTAACTTGGATGCAAACGCCTTTTTTCTGTGGACAAGCTTGTAATACTGGAGATTTTCTTTTCTTTACGACTTTTTTACGGCCATGACGAACTAATTGATTGATTGTTGGCATTCAACAAACTCCTAGTATCCAAAATTTTGGATGAATAATAATAAATAGATTGCTAGTTTATATAAACTGACGCTTGTAAAGTTAAATTTTTCAATCACTTATATTTTTTTATTCTTAATTAGTAATTTAATAAGCTAGAAAATTAACCATTTCAAGCAAATAACATTTTTTTGTAAGTCATTATATATTGTTTTTTGATAAAAAGCAAATAAAATATTTGACAACAAAAATATTCTAATATAAATTTTTAGCAAAACTAAAACAAGATAGATTAAAAATTACAATAATTAAACAATTAACTATAAAAACATATATTAATCATAATAATTATTTTTTTATAATTACTTTAATTATTGTAATTTTTATATTTCCTTTGAGTCTGGCTACTACTGTATCTTTCTAAAAGATTAGCCCCATATCTATTAGTTTCTAAAGATCTAATAAGTATGCTCCCAAGGGAAAATGATTAAAAATATAAAAGTTAGATAGCGAGATTTATTTTGAACTACGTTTAGCACCACGTTTGGCACCACGTTTAGCCTCAGATTTGGCACTACGTTTCGTATCAGATTTAGCATCAGGTTTGGCACTACATTTCGTATCAGATTTAGCATCAACTTTAGTATCAGATTTAGCATCAGCTGTACAGGGCGGTATATCAGCTGTACAGGGCGGTATATCAGCTGTACAGGGTTGAACATCAACTGTATAATGTTGAGCTACAGCTATACATTGTGGGACATCTGCTGTATAATGTTGAACTACAGCTGTATAATGTTGAATTACAGCACAAGGTTGTACATTATCACAAGGTTTAGCACCAGCTGTACAACCACTAAGATCATGCCAGATGGGGATGAGATATTCCTGACTTAAAATTTTGAGTGTAGTACAGAGTGGTACAGCAATAATTAATCCGAAAAGTCCAAAAAGTTTACCACCAATAAGAAGGGATAGGATGACAGTCACTGGATGTAAACTCGTTTTTTGCCCTACAATCCAAGGTGTGAGGAGGAATCCTTCAATAACTTCAATGATTGCGTATATGAAGACAATTAAAAACAAATAGGGGAAATGCATGCCTTTATCTAGCATAACTACTGCTAAATTAGGAATCATGCCTACAAGGAGTACTAAAAAGGGAACTATGCTTACAACAGCCTGTACGATTCCAAAAATTAATCCATATTTTAGTCCAAATAAGGAGAGCAAACCCCATGTGATGAGTCCTTTTATGATACAAATAATAATTTTTCCTCGAAAAAATGAAGATATAGATTCCTGTATTTCTTCGAGTATTTTTATATGTTTTTGTTTATTTTTTTCTGGTATATAGTCATATATTGTAGGCCCCATTCCATGGAATCCTCGAAGAATAAAAAATGTATATAATGGTAGTAGGATAAAGTAGGACATTATAGAAAATAAACTCAATACTGTTGAAAACATGGCTTTGAAGGTTCCTAAGCTAAGATTAAACAGTGTTTTAGAGTTGGCTTTTATACTTTCAGAATCTATGATGAATTCCATAATTGCATCTTTCTCAATTTTTTTAGTAGGATTTTTTTCATTCCAATTCTGTATAATATTTCTCATTCCTTTGATAATGGACGATAGATAAGAAGGATCGTATTTTTTATTTTCATTATGGTCTCTAGTGAGTGGTTCGGCTTCTTCACCTTCATCTACTTCATTATTGTCATTAGCATCTATCCAATCCCATTGTCCATTATTGTTAAGATCCACATATGCATCTCCCTCAAATGCATTTCTATAAAAATAGCTTATTTCAGAACCAATAAGTGGAATGAGAAATAGGAATATAGTAATAATAATAGCTGTTAGAACGATATAAACAGCAAAGATAGTAATGCTTCGTTTAACTTTGATTTGTTCAAATAAAGTAATAACAGGATCTAAAATATAGGCAAGAACAAGAGAGAGTAGTATGGGGTTAAAAATGGATCGTAATTTATAAGCCATTGTAAATATAAATACTACAACGGCAAGTAGAATACAAATATTTATTGTAGTTTTTACTGTACGATTGACTGTCATATTGGTCTCCGTTGCATTGGGACTGTCTTTTTATGGAGATTACAAAAAAAAATAAAATATTTTTATATTTTTTCAATATAAAAATATTTATGGTTATTGTCTGATTATTATGTCACTTATTTTTAAATTTTATTCTATACCAAGATTGGGATTTTTGAGCAGTAAAAGACCTTGCTCACAATATTTTCTACATAGATCAGGTTGGTTATTGATTCCATGGAGCATAGCAAGTTTTGTCATGTTATCTTTTAGAATATCTAGTGCACCAAGTTTCATAGAAATATCGTAAGATTGCTTTTGTGTTTTAATTGCATTTTCAATGTCTTTTTGGTCAAGATATACAAGGGCTAGATTAGATAGATGGATAGATTGCATTCGTTTGTCATTCCGTTCTTCTGCTTTTTGAATGGCTAGTTGGTGATATTTAATGGCTTCTTTGTATTGTTTTGTATTTTGGTATACGTTTGCTAAGTTGGAACAGATTTTTTCTTTAGATTCTTCAGGAAGTTCAGTGGATTCAATGGCTTTTTGCAAATGTTGTATGGCTTGTTGTGTGTTATGGATTTGAGCATAACTAATACCAATATTAGCATCAATAATGGCTTTTTGCATGTTGTTAGGTTGTAGCTGTAAAAAAGCTAGAAGTGCTTGGTATATAGGAATAGCCTGTATATGTTGTTGCTTTTTTAAATATAAATTCGCAAGTTGTAGGTTTTCATGGAAGTTTTCTTTTGTGATGGCAGTGAGTTCTGAGTAGCCTTGTTTGCCGAGTGTTTTTTGGAAACATGTTTCTAGAAATTGAAAAAGTTTATGCTCTTTTTGTTGACCATTTTTTTCTGTATATTCTGTCATTTTTCGAAGTTGGTTGAGAAATTTTTGATCAAATAGTTCATAGTTTTCTCGAACCCATTTCATAAAAACATCTGGCCCTTGAGCAATATGTAATAAACTATCTTGTATAATTTTTCTATCTAGTGGAATGAGTTCCTCATTTTTTTTTTCGTTTTCCATTCTCTGGCTTTCTTTAGAATCATTTACATTATTTTGTTTTTTATATTTAATTGTTATATATGGAATATTGTTTTATGGGTTATTCATTTCATTTGCATGTTGTTGTTTTAGAATCGTTTATGTAGTTTTTCTTCTTTTGTTTTGCATATAATGCACATTTTTGTATATGGAATGTATTCTAGTCTATTTTTACTAATTGGTTCATTGCAATGTTCACATATTCCATATGTACCATTTTTGATTTTTTGGAGTGCTACGTTGATTTCTTTGATTACAATTTGTTCATTTTCCATGAGTCCTAAAGCTAAATTTTGAGAAACCGTCTCGCTACTGATGTCAGCTGTATGTGTTGGAATGTTGCTATTATCTCCGCTAGAATGTTTAGAATATGTCAATACTACATCTTGTAGATTTTTTAAATTTTGCAGTAGCAAATCTTGCTGGTGTTTTAGCAACTCTTCAAACTTTTTTAGTTCTCTTTTATTCATGAACTTTTGGCGTATTTTTTCTTGTATTTAAGTTTGGAACGCCCCTCCAAGTTTTTGTAAATCGTTTTTGAAAATGTTTGTTAATTATTATTTATTTCTCTTCTTTGTATGACTTGTTCTTTGATATCTTTAAAAGATACGAAGTACGTTTTATCTCTATTTGTCTTGTATAACTTGTTCTTTAATATCTTTAAAAGATAACTTTTCTGTTTCTTCATAACATTCAAAAGAAATGGGAGCATGTTCTAAGACTGATGGTACTGGTATTTCAATAGTAAATGTTGTACCTATATTTTCTTGGCTAGAAACTGTAATGTCTCCGTTATATGATTTGATAATATTGTAAATAACTGATAGTCCTAACCCTGTGCCTTTTTGATCTTTTGTAGTAAAGAATGGTTCAAAAATTTTTGGCAAAATATGGGATGGAATTCCGCAACCAGTATCTTGAAATAAAATTTTTACAACTCGATTATCTTGAAACAAAGTCACAGTGAGAGTCCCATCTTTTCCCATAGCATGCAAAGCATTAATCATAAGATTTAGGAAAACTTGTTGCATTTCTCCAGCATGTGCCATGACGTATGGTATAGGCGTGTATCGTTTTTGTATTGTGATGTTATTTTTTGTAAATTCACGTTCTACGAGTTGGAAGACTTCCTCTAATATATCTTGGATATTAATGTTTTGAAGTGGTGTGTCTTTTCTTCTAGAAAAATTTAAAAGTCGTTCTATAAGTTCTCGTGCTCTTCTACATTGTTCTACAATAACTTCTGCTAATTTTTCTGGACTTTTTTTGCCCATTTGCATAAGTTGTGCATACCCCATCATACCTGCTACAATATTATTGAATTCATGTGCAATGCCTGCTGCCAGTAGTCCAACGGTTGCCATTTTATCTTGTTGGATGAGTTGTGTTTGTAATTTTTTTGCTTCTGTTATGTCTTCTGATATAATAAGTGCTCCTTCTAGTTGTTGATTGTCATTTAAAAGAGGAATGCCTTTTAGATTGACAATTTTACTATTAGGATCATTTTCATGTGTAGCAAATTCTTTTAAATCAAAGGATTCGTTGAATTGAAGAAGTTTCTGAAATTCTTCTTTAGCTTTAGGAAATACTTCTAATATGCTAAGTTTCCCTAGTATTTCTTCTTCAGAAGTTGCATTGATTTCTAAGAGTCCAGCTGTATTGATATCTACAATGCGTCCTGTAGGATTGACAAGGGATATGGCCAAAGGGGATCGTTGGAAGATAGTTCTATATTTTTGTTCTGAACGTAATATTTTTGCTTGCAACATAGTACGTTCAATGGCAAGACCTGCTTGTCGTCCAATAGCAACCATCAGTTCTAAGTCTTCATTTGAAAATGCTGCACAATTATCTAAGCTATCTACGTAAATAGCACCTAGTGTTCGTTCTTTGCCTTCTAATGGCACGCAAAGTACAGAACGAATGTGTTGTAAAATCACGCTTGCATTATCGTTAGTGTGAAATCTTTGGTCGTTCATAGCATCAGCACTGATAGTTGCCACGCCTTTTTCAATGGCAAGATTAACGATAGTTTTGCTAATAGACATCATAGTCAGGTTACTTTGATCGCAAGTGACATAAGTAGAGATTTCTAGTTCTGATTCTGGAGTTTTTCGAAAAATGAGGCAACTTCGTTGTGCTTCAGTGATGGAAAGAACTGTTTCTAAAAAATGTTGCCATAAATCTTGGACTTCAATGGAGCTATGAAGGAGTTCTGAAACTTTATACAGTGTGGCTAAAGATTTACGTAATCGGTCAATATCTTTATATTCTACGAATAAAGGATCTACTTTTGGCTTCTGGATTAAAATAGAATGTGGAATATCTTCAATCGCAGGTGGAGTTTGCAAACTTTGAAACATAAAATTATTGGGAAGTTCTTGGTATGTATATTTATGCAAAGCAGATACACGTTCGATTTCTTGTGTCTGACAAGTTCTGATCTGTGCATTTTTTAGGTGGATAGGAAAGCTTTGAACTTGATTATTTTCTTCAGGAACTTCTACTTTTGTAAATTTAATTTCACTAGAACCGCAAACAATGTAATCGTCTTCATGTAATTCTTGCCACAATGTTCGATTTCCATTAATAAAGGTACCGTTTGCACTTCCCATATCTTGCAAAAAATATTTTCCATCTTGTTTTGTAATGCAGAAGTGACGACGGGAAATTCCAGAATCATGGATTTGAATATCGCACTGTTCTCCTCGTCCGACAATAGTTTGTCCTTTGTCGCTGAGAAAATACATTTCACCTTCTTTACTCCCTCGTGTAATGAGAAAGGCATTTTTTGTATTGTTCTTCATCATATCTATTACTCGAATTTAGCTTTTCTAATTGCTGGTAATTTTGAATTTTTTTTCTACCCTAATTTTACTAGCAACCAACTAGTTTTTATCAAATTACAGAATATCTTGATAAAAACTAGTTCCATGAGTAATTGTATTCAATTCAAAATTTTCATCAATTGTTTTTGCAATATCTGCAAAAGTTTGGCGTAATGGCAACTCTTTTAGTTTTATGTTATGGTGATATACCAATAAAGGAACATACTCACGGGTATGGTCAGTTCCTGGTGTGCATGGATCGTTACCGTGGTCTGCTGTTAAAATGAGAAGATCATCATCTTTCATTTTGCTATACACGGTGGGTAGTAATTTATCAAATTTTTCTAGTTCGTTTTTAAATCCAAGTGGATCTTGTCTATGACCATACAACATGTCAAAATCAACTAAATTAACGAAAATTAAACCATTTTGTTCTTGGTCTAAGAGTTCTAGTGTTACTTTCATGCAAAGTTCATTGCCTTTAACAGGGTAACTTTTTGTAAGCCCTCTTCCAGCAAAAATATCTTCGATTTTGCCTACACCAATAGAATCGTATCCAGCTTCTTTTAATGCATCCAATATTGTGACACCAACAGGTTCTAAAGAATAGTCATGACGTGCTTTTGTGCGAGTGTAATTTCCTGTAGTACCAATAAAAGGGCGAGCAATAACACGGCCTACTGCATGAGGTTCTACAAGAATATCTCGAGCAATTTGACACATTTTATAAAGTTCTGGCACAGGAATTACTTCTTCATGTGCTGCAATTTGAAATACAGAATCTGCAGAAGTATATACAATAGGCTTACCAGTAGCAACATGTTCATCGCCTAATTTTTGTATGATTTCTGTTCCAGATGCTGGATAATTTCCTAAAATTTCTCGACCAATTTGTTGGCAAAATGGTTCAATTATTTCTTTTGGAAATCCATTAGGATATGTTGGGAATGCTTTTTCTAGCTGAACACCAGCAATTTCCCAGTGCCCAGTTGTTGTATCTTTTCCCATAGAAAATTCTGCCATTTTACCCCATGCACCTTTTATAGCTGGGTGTTGTAAGGGGATAATATTAGAAAGACCTAAGGCTGCTAAATTAGGAATATTTAATCCTACTGCTTCATTGATGTGGAATAATGTGTTGCTATCTTCATCACCAAATAAATGGGCATCTGGGAGTGCACCTACTCCTACACCATCAAGGATGATAATAAAAATTCTTTTGAATTTTTTTGCCATTTTTTTATTTACCTTTATGACTTTATAATACTAGCTACACCTCGAATTGTTATATTTGCAATCTGAGGTGTGATCAGTATATTAATCATCTAATGTTCGTTCTACCATGACAATCTTGTATGCTTCGATTTCATCGCCTTCTTTAATATCGTCAAAATCTTTTATCTTAATACCACATTCAAAACCAGATTTCACTTTTGCTACATCGTCTTTAAAACGTTTTAAACTATCAAGTGAAAGAGGTTTATCTTTATTTAGCATAATACCATCTCGATAGATTCGGATTTTAGAAGTTCGTTCAACGTATCCATCTGTGACGAAACAACCAGCCACATTTCCAATTTTAGAAATATGGATGACTTTACGAATAGTAACATGTCCTGTAATTTCTTCTGTTTTTGCAGGTGCCAACATTCCAGTCATAATTTTATGCAAATCTTCAAGAAGTTGGTAGATAATGTTGTATTTTCGAATTTCTACGCCTTTTTCTTCTGCCATATCCCGTGCGATTTTGCCTTCTGTGACGTTAAAAGCAATGATCAATGCTTGGCTTGCGTCTGCCAATTGAATATCACCCTCGGTAACTGCACCTACGCCTGCATGGAGGAGTTTGACACTAATTTCTTCGTGTGTCAATGTTTGAATTTTCGCAGAAATGGCTTCTAAAGAGCCTTGAACATCTGCTTTTAACACGATACGAAGTTCTTTTGTTTCCCCACGTTGGATTTGAGACATAATTTCTTCAATGGAAGGACGTCGTTGTGTATTGAGAGATTTTTCTCGTAACTCTTGTTTTCTAGCTTCTGCAATATTTCTGGCACTACTAAGGCTCTGCATTACATAGAATTTATCACCAGCATCTGGAAGTCCAGAAAGTCCGCAAACTTCAACGGGAGTAGAAGGTTCTGCTTGTTTAATTTTTTGTCCAAGATGATTGGAAATATCTCGAATTCTTCCATAGCAAACACCACAAAGAATTGTGTCACCTTGTTTTAATGTTCCATTTTGTACGAGTAGAGTGGCAACGTCACCACGTCCTTCTACAACTCTAGCTTCTAAGACAGTGCCGTATGCATCGCGTTTTGGATTGGCTTTAAGTTCTTGCATTTCTGCAACAAGAAGGATATATTCCAAAAGTTCTTTAATACCTTGGCCAGTATGTGCGGAGACCTCTACACAAATAGTAGACCCAGACCATTTTTCAGGAATCAAGCCCTGTTGTGATAGTTCTTGGTACACATTATCTACGCGGGCATTGTGTCGATCAATTTTATTGATAGCAACAATAATGGGCACTTCTGCTGCTTTTGCGTGGTTGATAGCTTCAATGGTTTGTGGCATTACGCCATCATCAGCTGCAACTACTAGAACAACTATATCTGTAACATTGGCACCTCTAGCACGCATAGCTGTAAAAACTTCGTGTCCAGGAGTATCTAAAAAGACAATAGATTGCCCATTTACTTCAATTTTAGAAGCACCAATATGTTGTGTAATACCTCCAGCTTCTTGGGTAGTAACGTCTGTACGTCGGATACGATCTAAAAGTGATGTTTTACCATGATCCACATGCCCCATAAATGTAACGACAGGAGCACGTTCTACTAATTTTGCATTATCATCTTTCTTTAGAATTTCTTTAAGAAGGATTTCTTCTTCAGTTTCCTCTTTTTTGATGATAATATTGCGTTCAAATTCTACTCCGAGCATTTCAACCATAGATTCACTCAGACTAGAATTGACGTCCAATTGAATGTCGAGATTTTTATAAATTTTATCAATGATTAGATTTGCACGGATTCCTGTTTCTTGTGAAAAATCTTTCACCATAATAGGAACTTGAATTTCTATACTTTTAGGGGGAACATGCACAGGGGTAGTTGGTATTTGTGTTTTTTTAGAACGACTACTCGTTGGTCCCATTACAACATCATTGTCATAAGCGAACATTTCATCTTTAGGCACGAAACGATCGCCTTTTTTCTTACCTCCCTTCATCTTTCGATCAAAATCTATTTTATCTGTTTTGGAGGTTTTTCCTTTTTCTTTATCTTTTCGTGAAAATTCCAATTTATCGACAATAGGTTTTGCAGAAAAGCCTATTTGATTATCTTTATCTTTACCTTGTTGTTTAGATTGATAAGAAGGTATATTTTCTTTATTTTGTTTTGATTGGTAAGATGCTTGCATGTCTCTATTTTGCTTCGGTTGGTAAGATGGTTGTTTTTCCTTATATTGTTTTACAGAAGAACTTTGTTGACCATCTCGACTTGGTTTAGGCTGATATGAATCTTGCCTGTCTTTATTTTGTTTGAACTGATACGATTCTTGACCGTCTCGACTCGGTCGTTGTCCTTGTTTAGCCCCATATGATTGTCCTTCACGACTTTGACCGTCGCGTCTTTTTCTATTTTGAGGACTACTTTGTCGAGATTGGTAAGTTGTTTGTTGATTTTCTTTATTTCGTCCTTCAGCAGGATTTTTAGAATTATTAAATTTGGAAGAACTTTTGTTATTTCGATTCCAAGACTCTTGTCTTTGTTCTTGGTATTGTTCTGGCTGTTGATTTTTCTTAGTGTCAACTTTTATTTCTTGTTTTTGTTCTTGTCTCACTTTTTGTTGTATCTCTTGTTTTGTTGCTTGTTGCCCAGATTGCTTTTGTTCTTCTTTATTTTTAATTTTTACTTCTTGTATTGCTTCTGATGTTTCTATAGATTTAATTTTTGGTTTTTCTAAGTTGATTTCAGTTTTTATATTTTCTTCCAATTTTTTTTCTATTTTTTTAGAAGATTCTTGTGTATGAATTTCTTCTTGCTTAGAAAGAATCTCTTTATTTTGCTGTTGTTTTGGCAAATTCGCAGTTTTTTCTAATGAGGTGTTTTGTATAACGTTTTTTTCCTCTTTAGACAATTCTGCTTTTTTAAAATCTTCATGATTTTCAAATTCATTCAATTTTTTTCCTTGTTTTAGTTTTTTCCCGAGTTGTTGTAATTTTAGTACTTCATCTTTTTCTAAAACATTAAAAACAGAATTGACTTCAAAGCCATTTTCTTTCGCAATATCTAAGAGTCGATTACTTTTGACATCGAGATCTTTCGCAATTTCCCAAACTCTCTTTTTCAAACTTTATACCTCCACACCCTAATTTTTGTAAAATAAAATCATTGCTTGTTATAAAACGACATTCCATAGGGGAAACTTATGAGGAGACGACTTCAGATTCTGATTCAGATTCATTTGGAATTGGTATAATGTCAATATACCATTTAGACAATCTCATGGCTAGACGCACATTTTGTCCATCTTTTCCAATTGCTAAAGCTTGTTGTCCTTCTGTTACCATTACTTTAGCACGTCTATGTTCTTCATCTAATTCAATGGATGCAATTACGGCAGGTTTAAGAGCGTTTTGAATTAAAATTTCTGGTTCATTATCCCAACGAATAATGTCGATTTTTTCTCCACCAGCTTCTGCAATAATATTTAAAATTCTTTCGCCCTTATGTCCTATACAAGCACCTACGCAGTCAATGCGTTTGTCTTGACTAGAAACTGCAATTTTTGTTCTATAACCTGGCTCACGTACTAGCTGATTAATTTGAATGATGCCGTCTTCAATTTCAGGAATACGCAATTCAAATAATTTTCGAATAAAATCTGGATTGCTACGAGATAAGATGATCTTCATCTGTGTTCCCACTCGTTTGACATCTAATACATACGCCTTAATTTGACTATTAAAGGTATATGTTTCAGAAGGAATTTGTTCTTGTATGGGAATCACTCCATCAGCTTTCCCTAAATTTACAATAACAGCACGATTTTCTAAACGATCCACTCGACCTGTTACAATTGTATACTTTTTTTTCACAAATTCAGTATACAAAACATCACGTTCTGCTTCTCTAATTTTTTGTAAGATAGCTTGTTTACCAGCTTGGGCAGCAATACGTCCTAGTTCCGATGGTGGAAGTTTGTTTCCTTCTTTATCTGTGAAAGTTAAATCGCCTGTAAGACGATCTAATGTAACTGTGATATCAGAATAATTTCGATATTTTTTCTTTGCTGCAGACTGAATCGCCGATTCAATTCCTTGAAAGAGAATTTCTTTTTCTATATCTTTCTCTTTATGAATTAACTCAACAAGTTTCAATAATTCCGATGGCATGATTATTCCAATCTATACCTAATTTCTAGTTAAAATGCACTTCTTATGAAGTGATACATACATCTAAACTATATACTTAAAAAGTACTATTTTATTTTCTATATAAATAAAAATTTAGCAATTTAATTGAAAATTACTACTTTATTTTCTATACAAATAAAAATTTAGCAATTTTCATATATATGTTATATAGTTTTTTTCAAAATTATATATTGATTTTACAATATATGCAAGTAAATTTTGAAAAATTAAATAGATAATAAAATTAATCACAAATTTTTATTGCCATTTACAAGAATTAATATAAGATATATTATATAGAGAAATTAAAGCTACAATAACAGATATTTTATATATAAAGGTGATTTTATATGAGTTTAGCCTATAATCGACGAGTTCGACGTATTTTAATGAGAAGTAGAAAAATTGATATCAATAGAATGGATCAATTTGATGAACAACTAAAAAGTAAGGACAATCAACTTTCTCTTGTCGAACTTATATTATCTCACAAATTATTTTCTGAAAATGAATTACTCGCTTTGATTTCTATTGATACAGAAATTCCAGCGATTCAATTAGAAAACGTAACTCCTGATACAGACTTATTCGCACTCATAGATAAACCTACTGCAACAAAATTCCAAGTTTTTCCTATATCTAAAATTAAAAACATATTAACAGTAGCAGTAGTTGATCCTTTTGACCATTCACAAAAAGAAAATTTAGAAATTATCACGTCTTGCAAAGTAATTTTCGTACTTTCTACAGAACATTCCATAAAAAAAGCCATTGCTAATAAATATGTATCTGTTGCTAAGGTACCAAGCGGTTTAGATGCTAAGGAATTAGCAAAAAAAGAAGAGAAAGAAAGAGATTTAAAGCGTGTGATTGCTTCAGATTTTGATGCAATCATTGAAGAATCATTAGAGAGTAAGGCTATTTCTCTTGAAGATGCCGAAGAACAAATTGAAGATGCCAATGACCATGGAATTATTCGCCTCGTCAATAAAATCATTATTGATGCTCATAAACAAAACGCATCTGATATTCACATTGAACCTTATAATGGAAAAGAGAATACAGTAATACGATTTAGAACAGATGGCGAATGCTATATATACCAGCATGTACCTAATCAAATTAAAAAAGCATTGCTTTCTCGTTTCAAGCTTATGGCTGGTCTAGACATCGCAGAACGAAGATTGCCTCAAGATGGTAAGATTAAATTTAAACAATTTTATAAAAACTTAGATATTGAACTTCGTGTAGCTACTATACCTACAGTGGGAGGAAACGAAGATGCTGTTTTACGTATTTTAGCTTCTTCAAAACCTATTCCCCTTCAAGATATGGCTTTTTCAGAAAGAAATTTGCGAGAATTCAAAAAAATTGCATGTTATCCTTATGGTCTTATTCTTGTAGTTGGTCCTACTGGTTCTGGTAAAACAACAACTCTACACTCTGCAATGGGTTACATAAATACACCGAAACGAAAGATATGGACTGCGGAAGACCCTGTAGAAATCACACAAAAAGGATTGCGACAAGTACAGATCCAATCAAAAATAGGTTACACATTTGCTCGTGCCATGCGTGCATTTTTACGTGCTGACCCTGACGTGATTATGGTAGGTGAAATGCGTGATACAGAAACAGCTTCTATTGGTGTGGAAGCTTCCTTAACAGGCCACTTAGTTCTTAGTACTTTGCATACGAACAGTGCTGCAGAAACGATCACACGATTAATTGATATGGGTCTAGATCCCTTTAACTTTGCTGATGCACTTCTTGGTGTACTCGCACAGCGACTGACTCGAAGATTATGCAAAGAATGTAAACAAGCACATAATCTATCACAAGCCGAATATGATGAAATTGTCGAAGAATTTGAAGAAAAAGAATTTTATGGACGTGGTCCTGAATTTAGCAATGAGTTACAGATTTATCAAACGGCTGGATGTCCTGTATGCAATAAAACAGGATATAAAGGTCGAATTGCCATTCATGAACTTTTGATTAACTGTGATGAAATTCGAGCTGCCATCCAAAGCCATGCAAAAGTAGATCAAATACGAGAGATCGCAAAACGAAATGATATGCTAACACTCAAACAAGATGGAATATTAAAAATTTTCCAAGGTTTCTGTGACCTTAGATCAGTCCGAGCAGTTTGTATGAAATAAAAATAAAAAAAATAAATACAAAGGAATCAAATTACGCCTTTTTTATGAAACATGTATTTACTTATATAAGGAAAGTAAATCATAGAATAGACATATAGTAATAACAATTTAATCGAAGTTGATAAAAAAGGCATAAAATAAAAATGAAAAAAGAACGAAAAATACTTATACTTCTTTTTATTGGCATCCTTCTTTCTATAAGCATTTACCAACATCGTAAGTCTATGCACAGAGTGGAACGAATATGGGAACTTTTTCAGTGGAATTCTGGTACAATGCAAGTAATTTTATATGACACACGAACTGAACAAGAACTCGATAGGATAGCCAATACATGTTATAAAAAAATTCCACAACTAGATACTATTATCAATGAACATAATAAAAATAGTCAAGCAGGTAAACTAAAACAAAATTTACAACAATTAGGCAAGCACTCGCTATCATCAGAATTAAAGTATCTTTTAGAATTTGCTTATAAAATAAGTCAAGACACTGAAGGAATTTTTGATATTACTATTGCACCATTGATTCAACTTTGGAAACAAGCAGCTTTAAACAATACGCTACCTACAGAAACACAAATAGAACAATGTAAAACAAGAATAGGATATACTAATTTTACGATCCACAATGATTGCATCGAAAATAAAATTCCTTTAGACATTAATCTAGGTGCATATACAAAAGGGTATGCAGTAGATAAAATTGTAGAATTTTTACAAAGTCAAAACATACCAACCGCCATGGTGAATCTCGGTGGTGATTTAGCTTGTTATGGTGAAAAAATATGGACAATTGGAATTCAAAACCCAGATGTAACAGCTACAAAATCTATTCTTGCTACAATACAAATTAAAAACAAAGCTGTAGCCACATCGGGACATTATCACCGTTACGCCATGATTCAAGGCAAACCATATTCTCACATTATTCATCCTCATACAGGTAAACCTATAGAAAATGAAACATTATCTGCTACTGTTATTGCAAATAGTAGCATAATAGCAGACGCATATGCAACAGTGTATACTATTTTAGAACCAAATCAAGCAATACAACATGCTCAACAAAGAAATTTACAACTTCTTCTTCTTTTAAAAGGCAACAAAATTCTCATGACTCCTAATTTCCCTTTACATTCACTTTCTGAATGATGATAAAATATTAAAATATATCCTTTTGAAAGTATAAAAATATAATTTAGAATTTAACTATTATATACAATACAAGAAAATAGTTTGTAATATTTTTTTATTGACTTTCTTTTAAATTCAAAATATTTTAAAATTTAGCTTGATGATTCATCTTTTCAATAACCTTTGAAATCGAAAGAAATATTATGAGCTTATTTATTCCTGGTTATACTATTGAAAAAAAAATTAAACAAGGTGGGTTTGGAACTGTCTTTTTAGGAAAACGTATCAAAGATCGTAAAGTTGTTGCGATTAAAATAATGAACCCAAATACTGCAAGTTCTATGAAACAAAAAATACAATTTGCACAAGAAATTAAAATTTTAACAAAATTAGACCATCCAAATATTGTAAAAGTATATGGTTCAGTTAAAGATGCTCCTCGCCCCGCTCTTGATATGGAATATTTTGAAAGTGAAACGCTAAAAACTTTAATTTTACAAAAATCTCCTCTTTTAGTTACACATGGTGTTGGTATTTTTCGTAAAGTGGCGGAAGCTTTAAAATATATACATAGTTTTCACATTATCCACAAAGACATTAAACCAGAAAATATTTTAGTAAATGAAGATGGCGATGTTCGACTTATTGATTTTTCTTTAGCAGAAAGACTCAATTTTTTCTCTATATTTAAAAGACGAAAACGTGAGGGAACACCAATGTATATGACGCCAGAACAAATACAACGAAAAAAGCCAGACTATAGAACAGATATATTTTCTTTAGGTGCTACTTTTTATGAAGTATTTAGTGGACGAAATCATATACAAGCTAATTCTGATAAAGCTCTGTTACAACAACAACTTAAAGGCATTGTTCCTAAAATCCGCCAAAGCAATACAAATGTTCCTTATCAATTAGACAATATTATTCTTCGAATGTTGAAAAAGAATCCTTCAGAACGATACCAGAGCATGGAAGAAGTATTGTTTGAATTAAATAAATTCACTACAGAAGATTATGTATATCGTATCACACCAGAAACTACTCCCTCTGCAGAAAAATAAGAAAAATACATAAAAAATAATAAGATTAAAAAAAATTTTGATAAACGCAATTGCATTTATCAAATTTAAAAAATCTTCAAACAATTTTAAATAGAACAAAAAATATGGCTGTTACTTTACTTAGTACCAGCCATTATTTTTTTTGGATGTTGTAGTTCTATCCATTATTTTTTAGAGGTTGCTAACAAAGTTACTTTTTGAATAATATTTGTGGAAGAGTAGTTTCCTATTTTTTCTAAACATATGTGCTTACCACCATATTGTTCCACAAGATTTTTTTCTGTTGCAATGCGTTCTGGTAGAAATGTACCGCCTTTAATATGAAAATCAGGGCGTATTTTTTCTAGAATAGGAAGCACTTCTTTTTCATTAAAAGCAAGAACATAATCTACACAATCAAGGGCTGAAAGCATTTCTAATCTTTCTGATAAAGGAACAATAGGGCGTGTTTCTCCTTTATTTTGTTTGACAGATGAGTCTGAATTAACTAGAACAAGGAGAATATCGCCATATGTTTTTGCTTCCTGCAATATACGAACATGACCTACATGTAAAACATCAAATGTGCCATTTGTAGTAACTAATTTTTTTTTTCATCTTTAATTTTTTGGAGTGTTTCTGGTGTTAAAATTTTTGGATTAGGTAAGTGTTTTTCTAAAAAGGCTTGTAGAAGAATTTTTGTAGAAGAATCTAAGCTACTATAGTCACACTCTTTTGTTTCATTGTATGTTTGAATTTTTTTTCGAAATTCTTTTCCAAGAATTTTTCCAAGTTCAACTCCAAATTGATCGAAGCTATTGATATTCCAAATAAAACCTTTAACTGCAATTCGATGTTCTATCCAAGCTAAAATAATTCCAGCTGTAAATGGATTTAATTCTTGGAACAAAAATATATTAGAAGGGCGATTGCCGTCAAAGTTTTTTTGTTTATTTTCTATATCTTTTTGTCCAAAAGCAAGTGCATTAGGCTGTGCAAAAAAATTTGTCATTAATTCTTCATGATGACTAACTTTATCTATTTTGTTTGCAATATTGTATTGTTCTTGAATAAAACCAATAAAATCAGAAGGAATAATCTGTGTGCCTTGGTGTAGAAGTTGATAAAAAGAATGTTGACCATTTGTACCAGCTTCTCCAAAAATAACTTCTCCAGTATCAAAATTGATGCAATTTCCATCGATGTCTACACTCTTCCCATTGCTTTCCATTTCTCCTTGTTGGATGTATGCTGGCATTTTAGAAAGTGCTTGAGAATACGGTAAAATAGCACGAATGTGATAATGTAAGTAATTAATGTTCCAAATATCAAGAAGTGCACTTACAACTGGAATGTTGTTTTCCCAAGATTCTGTGCGAAAATGTTCGTCCATCCAATGGGCACCATCCAAAATTCTTTTAAAATTCTCAAATCCTAGATATAAGGATAAAGGCAATGCACCTACTGCAGAACTAACACTATATCTACCTCCTACCCAATCCCAAAATTCAAAAATATTGTTTTCTAAAATGCCAAATTCTTGGGCAAGTTTTTTGTTCATAGTAACAGCAATGCAATGGTGTGCCAATGTTTCTTTGGTTTGTGGTAATTTTTCAAAAAGCCATTCTTGTAATGTGCGGGCATTTTGCATTGTTTCAGCGGTTGTGAATGTTTTAGAAACAATAATAATAAGTGTTTCTTCTTGTTTTAATCCCTGAACTTTATTGACAAAGTCTGTTCCATCAATGTTTGATAAAAGTCGTAATTCTAAACCTGTTTGTGAATACGATGCACAAGCATGAGCTAGAAAATCTGTTCCTAAATAGGAGCCACCAATTCCAACAACTAGAATGTTTTTAAAATTTTTCCCTGTTGCACTACAAATACTACCAGAATGTACGCCCTTTGTGAATATTTCAATTTTTTGTAATACAGCTTGTACTTCTTGTACTATATTTTTGCCATTTACAAAGATTGTATTATTTGATTTGGCTCGTAAAGCTGTGTGCAATACAGCTCGTTCTTCTGTACGATTGATCTTTTTACCAGAAAATAGTCCTTGTATTTTTTCTTCTAAATGGCAATGTCTAGCTAGTGAAAAAAGTTTTTGTAAACAGACAGAATCTATTCTTTGGCGAGAATAATCATAGTACATATAAGGTGTGGCAATTGCGAAATTTTTGCCACGATTTTCATCTTGAGAAAATAATGCTGCGATGTCTGTATTTTTAATCTTTTCTATTTCCGCATCATTTTGAAACATAATTCACCTTTTCATAAAAAAAGCAAGTAGCTTTGCCTAAAAACTACTTGCTTGCACCTCATTATTCTAGATGAGAAAGCTCGGATTTTCCTAAAGGATAGACATTGAAACCTAATTCAAATAATGATGGATGATCTAGTATATTACGACCGTCAAATATGAAGGCTGGTTTTTCCATGCTATCAAAAATGCGTTGATAATCTAATTCTTTAAAACATTCCCAATCTGTCATAACAGCAATTGCATGGGCACCCTCAGCTGCTTTATAAGGATCAAGCTCAAATTCTACTTTGTCTATAACATCAGCCAAATCTATTTTTGCATTGTCTAAAGCTTTAGGATCTGTAACAACTACTTTTGCATGTTCTTCTAAAAGTTCTCTTGTAATATAAATGGCAGCACTTTCGCGAGTATCGCCTGTATTTGCTTTGAAAGCAAAACCAAACAAAGTGATTCGTTTATTAGCCACTGTATTGAACATTGCCTGCATCATTCTTCGAACAAAACGAATGCGTTGGTAGTTGTTCATGATAACAACTTGTTCCCAATACGTTGCAACTTCTGGTAATCCAGCTTGTTCACACAAGTAAACAAGGTTTAAAATATCTTTTTGAAAACAAGAACCACCAAATCCCACGCTAGCTTTTAAAAATTTAGAACCAATTCGAGAATCTTTTCCAATAGCTTTAGAAACTTCATCCACATCAGCACCTGTGACTTCGCAAAAAGCACTTAAGCTGTTAATGGAGCTAATTCTTTGTGCTAGGAATGCATTGGATGCCAATTTTGTTAATTCGCTAGACCATAAATTGCTTGTGATGATGTTTTCAGCTGGTACCCAATGAGCATAAAGATTGACAAGGGCTTGCATAGCGTTACGCCCACGCTCTGTTTCAATATGTCCTCCGATTAAAACTCGATCTGGTTTTTCTAAATCTTTGATGGCAGTTCCTTCTGCTAAAAATTCAGGATTTGATAATACATCAAAGACAATTCCAGATTCATTTGCATTTAAAATACGTTCCATGGCTTGGGCAGTTTTAACAGGCAATGTGCTTTTTTCTACAATAATTTTCCCTTTTGTAGAATATTGTACAATTTCTCTTGCTGTTTTTTCCCAATATTGCAAATCTGCAGCTTTTCCTTTTCCTAAACCAAATGTTTTTGTAGGTGTGTTGACGCTGACAAAAATGATATCAGCCTTATCAATATTGCCAGCAACATCTGTGGAAAAAAATAAATTTTTGTTCAAAGTTTCTTTAATAAGATCTTTTAAACCAGGTTCAAAAATTGGCAAATTTTCTGATTGCCATGCTGCAATTCTCTCGGCATTAATGTCAACGACGACTACTTTATAGTCTGGACATTTCTTTGCAATCATTGCCATAGTTGGACCGCCTACATATCCTGCTCCAATGCATAGAATATTTTTCATAAAAAACCTCAAATATAAAAAAAGAACAAATAATAAGAATGTTTTCATTAAAACAATAAAAATAGCCAATCATCCATAAAATTTTGATGATTATGTTTAAAATATATCAAAAAATACATGAATATATTTAACACATAGAAACAAAATTAATAAATGATTTCTAAGAATAATCTTGTCTTAAATTCTTAAACATTTCAAAAAATACATGAATATATTTCAAAAATATATTTAAAATTAATAAATGATTTCTAAGAATAATCTTGTCTTAAATTCCTAAACATTTCAAAAAATACATGAATATATTTTAAAATACATTTAAAATTAATAAATGATTTCTAAGAATAATCTTATCTTAACTTCCTAAACATTTCAAAAATACATGAATATATTGAACACATATAAACAAAATTAACGAATGATTTCTAAGAATAATCTTGTCAAAGGATTTTTTAAATTCATACCTGTTGCTTTACAGTTGCTACATTTTAATTTTCCTGTTTCACGACATCGAGTACATTCACCTATTTTTCCACTGCCATTGCACTCAGCACATGGAACTTTCTTTTTACCTATAGTAGAACTTGTAAAAACTTTTTTACCCTTACATTTAGGACATACTTTTTTGGTGCCTGAAGTAAGTACCCATACTTTTCCACTTTTATCACATTTTCTACACTTTCTTTTTGATATTGACCCACCATTTCCTTTGCATTTTTCACAAGAAATGCCATTTACATGACCTTCTCCTTTACAAGTGGCACATTGTAAAAATTTTTCGATTCTTCCAGTCCCTTTACAATCTTTACAGAGGACTCTTTCTCTTTTTTGACCTGTTGCAATTTCACCTTGCCCTTTGCATTGGGAACATTTTGTTTCTATGACTTCATCTGTTTCTTCTCGAATAAATTTTTCACCTTTGCAAACAGGACATATTTGCACGCCTTTCCCATTGCAAACATTACATTTTATAGTAATTTTTCCGCGACATGTCCTGCACCTTGGCAATCTAGAAAATGTGCTTTCAAAAGGAGATTTTACACTAGGTGTGGTACATATCAATAAACGAGGAACAGTCGCTAAAATCATGACTCTTTGCTCGTACTTAGAAATTATACATTTATTGGCAAGATCATTATAAATCTTATATGCAACAGTATATTTTTTCGTACGAATCGCTCGTAAAAGTCTTTCATAAGCCTTTTTTTGCAAGACAAGTAATGGATTTTCTTTTTGAATATTTTCTTCTTTTATAATTTTGTATTTATTGATAGATATACTCCCCATTGTCTTCCCAGTGTTAGATAAAATTTCAAAATTTATCATATTATCTTGGGTGTTTTTAATATTTCCAATGAGTTTTCTGCCATCATCTAATGTTAGTCTTTTATAATTTTCTAAATCATTCGTTTCTTTAATGTCTTTGTTAAACCATTGTTGTAAACAATCACATGCGATTTTTTCCCAGACACTTTTTGTTCTAGATCTTTTTATAATTTGATTGTGTATAGAATCTAATATTTTTTCATCTATAGCCTTGCCATACAATGGTCTTACGATATTTTCTATATTTCTTGCTAATGTAGGATGCTTCATGCACAAGCCAAACCAAATTGTTTTCATATCTTCTTCAGAAGATTCCTCTATCTGCAAAATACTTGAAAAAATCTTTGATTTTTCAATTTCTTCTCTAAAAGAATCTAACGAACTAGACGAAGTGCCATCATGCAATTTTTCCCAAGTTGTTTTCCATTCTGGTACAATGTCAAGAATACTATATTTTTCTTGCCATTCTTGGATTATTTGTTCATCATATGCTTGAATATATCCACAAAAAAACATAGAAAAACAAAATATAAAGAATATTGTATATTTCATATATCACCTATTGGATCAAAAATTTTCTATTATTTCGAACGTTCTCTCACCCAATTTTTCCAACGTTCAATTGCTTTCTCACGTTGTTCTACAGGACTTTCAGGATTATAATCAAAAGTTCTCTGTGTCATAGATTCGAGCGTTTGGATTGTATATTGACGAATTTCTAAGTTTTCATCATGCAAGCCTTGTATCAATAAAGGTATAGAAACAATCTCAGATAAATTTTCAGCTACAAATTTTAAAGTGGTGGAACGAATTTCAGGATCAGGATCTTTTTGAATGGCATGTTGAAAAACTAAAATTGCATCAGGTGTTCCTATCTGACCTAATGCATAAATACTTCGCATACGAACCGTTTTATTCATATTTTGAGATTCTTTCATTAAAGCTGGCACAGATACCTTTCCTAATCGAATCAATAAAAATGTAGCATCACCTTGCAATTGAATATTTTCATGATTCAATAAGCGGATTAAGTAAGGAACGGCATCAGCTCCTTTTTCAACTAATTTTTCTTTTGCTAATGTTTTAATTTTAGGATCATCACTAGCCAAATCTTGCAAAGCTTGTTCTAATTCCACATCTTTTTCTATAGCTATTTGTGACTTTGGTTTAGATTTGGGCAATATTTGAATCTTAACAGGCGTAAAAATAATCCTTTTCCCTTCTGCCCAACGTAGATCAAAGGTCAATGTATAAAACCCTTCTAATTTTCCAGAAAACTCATTTGTACAAAATATTGTTTCTGCTTTAGGAAGTAAATGCAACTCACCAGAAAAAGCTTCTTCTGCTTTTTTTAATTCCAAATGTTGCATTTTATCCTTTTGATGCAAGGCATTAAAAGAATATCCCTGAAAAGGGATACTATAATCTTGGCTAGCATCTACCACTTCTTGAGTGATAGATTTTTCAGATGTATTTTCTATAATATATTGAACATAAATTGGTTCATTTAATTCATAATTTTTTTTATTTGTACGAATATAACCACGAAGTTCAGGTACAGCATCAGGATCTATTTTCCGTACTGGTCCTGCACATCCCAAAAAACATACAATAGCACATAGGAAACAAATTTTTAAAGACATGCTTCCATTCTCCTTTGAACAAACTAAAAAAGCGTAAAACAATATTGTATCCTATCATAAAAAAATTTGAAAGTAATTTTTAGAAAAATTATGAAAAGTTCTTTATAGTATATTACGATAAAATAATATGATATTTTAATAAAATATGTTACAATAACATTTTTACAGGCTACAACAGAAGCATTATTTTTTTTCAACAACAAAAAGACTATCCTAAAAATATTTTATTTGATATAAAAGACTATCCTAAAAATATTTTATTTGATATAATATTTGACAATAAAGTCAACAATAGCCTGATATGATCAGGCTATTTTAATTTTTTTTAGTTTTAAGAAACAAGAACAAATATAGAGATAACATTATATGAACATACCAATTATTGCTATTTGTGGACGCCCCAATGTAGGTAAGTCTACGATTTTTAATATATTGAGTGGGAAAAAAATATCTATTGTGGATCCTACAAGTGGAGTGACCCGAGATAGAATTAGTTGCATCACACAAATGCATGGACGATATTTTGAATTGATAGATACTGGTGGCATTGGAATCGTTGATAATCAAAATCTAGAAGAGGCTGTGACAGCACAAATTAAAATTGCCATGGAACAAGCTCGGATTATTTTATTTATTGTGGATATTAAAGAAGGTGTCACGCCTTTAGATATAGAAGTGGCTAACATGTTACGTAAATGTCATGGAAAAGTCATTCTCATTGCCAATAAAACAGATTCACCCAAATTAACTATGGAAAAGGATCAATTTTTAAAATTAGGTTTTGGTTCTCCGATTTGTGTTTCTGCAAAAGAAACACCAAATTTACAAGATTTAAAATATGAATTGGCAGAATATTTAGAAGATTTCCCTACAGAAAAACCTGAAGAAGCAGAATTGAAAATTGCCATAGTAGGGAAACCAAATTCTGGGAAATCTACCTTAATCAATGCATTAGCTTGTGAAGAAAGAATGATTGTTTCAGAAATTCCAGGAACTACACGTGATTCTGTGGACGTATACTTTAAGAAAAATAATCAAACTATCATTGCCATTGACACTGCTGGAGTCAAACGCACAAAAAATTTGCATGACAACATTCAATATTATAGCCAACATCGAGCTGAACGTTCCATTCGACGGGCTGATGTTGTTATTTTAATGATGGATGCCACTACAAAAATTAATCGTGTGGATAAAGAATTGGCAAATTATATTGTTCAAGAAAATAGACCAGCAATTTTATGCATAAATAAATGGGATTTAGTGCCTAGTCATATTTCAACAGAAGAATATGAAAAGTACATCAGCAAAATGTTGCCCAATATGCATTATGTGCCACTGAGTTTTATGACAGCAAAAGATGGGAAAAATGTACAAGCCACGATTGATTTAGCACAAAGTATTATAAAACAGGCAAAAAAAGAAGTGAGTACAGGTGAACTCAATCGTGCGATTAAAAAGGCTGTTTCTAGAAAAAATCCTCCCTATATTTATGGAAAACAAGGTAAAATTTATTATAGCACGCAATTAAAAACGCTCCCACCTACATTTTTGCTATTTGTTAACAATCCAGAACTATTCACTAATCATTACAATCGCTATTTAATCAACCAATTACGCCAAGAATTACAAATACCAGAAGTTCCTATTCGATTAGAATTTAGAAAGCGTCAAACAAAATCAAAAAGTAAATTTAAAAAAGACATGTATCAAGATCTGAGTGGTCAAGACCATGAACTAGAGAATGAAATGATAGAAGAGGAATATCAAGAGGAGTATCAAGAGGAATATCTTAGCTATGAGATCGATGAAAATGAGGAGGAATAGATGAATCTCATTTTAGCATCTCAATCACCACAACGACAACAACTATTAAAACAAGCTGGCTATTCTTTTGAAGTATTTCCTATAGATTTTCAGGAATCAATTCCTAACTCATCTGACCCTAATGATATTGCCACATACATTGCTTTTTATAAAGGGAAAGAAGCATCTCAAATATTACAAAAAAAACTTTCTGTACAAGAACTAGAAAAATCCGTAGTTCTTACTGCAGATACAATTGTATACTTAAATGGTAAAGTATATGGTAAACCAAAAGATGAACAGGAAGCATTTAAAATGCTTTGGGAACTTTCTCGAGAGCCCCACATTGTTGTAAGTGGGGTTTGTGTATGGCCATTAAAAGAAAAAGAAAAAGGGCTGGTAGCTGCAGATACAACGCACATTAGAATGCAAAAAATTTCTGAAAAAGAAATCTATGAATATATTGCCACAGGAGAATGGATAGGAAGAGCTGGTGCATTTGCTATACAAGGAATCGCAGATAAATTTGTAGAAGAAGTGCAAGGTAATTTAGATAATGTAATTGGATTGCCTATGCAAATTGTTCAAAACCTTTTGCATAAGATCCACTACGAATAAATAAAGGGAAAGCATGAATATTCAGAAATATTTTCAAAAAAAATATAGGAAATACTTACTTCAACAAGGATTTCATGCTTTTTTTATAGTATTCCATACATATATACAACAATCTTTTTGTATTTTATTGATATTTTTACTGCCTTTTCCTATGATGCAAACGTTGCGGCAACATTATTTTGATCTACCTATTTTAATTCTTTCTATATTCCCCATAGTAGCTTTTTTTTATATATTCTTGCATCTGATTCATTGTACAATGCCTTTGTCTCAATATGTCCAAGATTATGATAAACAAATGCAAGGTCAAAATTTATTGGCAACTGCATTTTCTATATTAACACCAAAAAATTCCACACAAGAATATATTCATTATAAGGCAATGGAATTTTTACAAACACATTCCATCCAAAAACAAAAGACAAAAACTCTTTCTTTTTTACCTATTTTTCTATTTTTCCTTGTGTTGATCCACTGGTATTTCCCTTTGGACGAGATTGTAAACAACAATCAACATAGATGGAATAATAAAAATATAATTTCTCAACAAAAAAATATAGAAAATACTTTAAAACAGAATCACACAAAAGAAAATCAAACAAAAAACAAAACAAAGCAAAAAATAGATCAGCAAAAGAAAACAGATAGGCAAGAAATAAATAAAAAAATAGATAAGAAAACAGATAGGCAAGAAATAAATAAAACAAAGAAAACAAAAAATACATCTAAGCAAGAAAAAAACAAACCCAAACAAACAAAAAACAAATCTAAGAAAAAAACAAACAAAAAACAAATTTCACCACAAGAAAAGGAAGAAAAAGAAATCCGTTCTTTATTTCAAGATGGAGAAAAATGGATTACACAAGCACAAATTTCGCAACAACAAAACAAAAAGCAAATGCAACAACAAATGCAACAGCAAATGCAACAGCAAATGCAACAACAAATGCAACAATATTTTAAATATCGTCAAAATGCATTTCAATATATAGAAAAACATCCTTTATCTCAGGAACAAAAAAAAGTCATTCAAGATTATTTTCAACTCATTCCACAACAAAAATAGATTCCTGACAAAAAGGAATCTATTTTTTTATGCAATGAACAATAATAAGAAAAAATATAGAAAAAATTCGTAAAACATCTATATAAAAGATGCGTTTTTTTCATCTTTCATTTTTTTCTTTATTCTTTCATTTGATTTTTCTTTTTTATAAAAAAAGGTAGGTTGTATTTACCTACCTTTTTTTATGCTTTATGAGCACTACCAAGGACGTTTTCATTTTTGTGAATAATTAAATTCATTAATTCTTCGCGAGCTGGTCCTAAATATTTACGTGGATCAAATTCTCCAGGTTTTTCCATGAGAACTTTACGAACCATGGCAGTGATAGCAAGACGACCATCAGAATCAATATTGATTTTACAAACTGAAGAACGTGCTGCTTCACGGAGTTGGCTTTCTGGAATGCCAATAGCATTATCTAGTTTGCCACCATAGTTGTTAATCATATCTACATATTTAGGTACAACAGAACTTGAACCATGAAGTACAATAGGAAATCCTGGGATTCGTTTTTCTATTTCACGAAGGATGTCAAAACGAAGTTCTGGGGGAACTAACACGCCTTCTTCATTGAGTTTGCATTGTTCTGGTTTAAACTTATAAGCACCATGAGAAGTACCAATGGAAATAGCTAAAGAATCTACGCCTGTTTTTTTAAGAAAATCTTCCACTTGGTCAGGAGATGTGTAGATAGATTTTGCTGCTTGTACATCATCTTCAATACCAGCTAATACGCCAAGCTCACCTTCTACTGTGACATCATATTTATGGGCATATTCTACTACTTGGGCTGTAAGTTCCACATTTTTTTCATAGGGATGGTGCGAACCATCAATCATAACAGAAGAAAAACCACTCTCAATGCAAGATTTGCAGAGTTCAAATGTATCACCATGATCTAAGTGTAATGCAATAGGCATGTTATATCCTGCTTCTCTTGCCATTGCAACAGCTCCTTGCCCCATATAACGCAAGAGTGTTTCATTTGCATATTTTCTTGCACCACTAGATACTTGAAGAATCACAGGAGAACCTGATATGCCACATCCCATAATAATGGCCTGCAATTGTTCCATATTATTGAAGTTATATGCTGGAATAGCATATTTGCCTTCCATGGCTTTTTTGAACATTTCTTTTGTATTGACAAAACCTAAATCTTTATAATTGATCATGAAATATAACCTCTTTTTTCTAAAAAAATAAACAAAATATCTTTTTTTATATCATTTCTTTTTTAACAATACAATAATAATTTCTAATTTTCTCTTTTTCCATATAATTTCTATATGTTGTCATCCTATGAATATATAATAAAAACTAAATTTTATTCATAGATTTAGTTTTACTTGCTGTATATTATTTTTTCTATATATTGTTACAATACAAATATATAATATAAAATAAATTCATTCATAAATATTGTGTTGCTTAATATTGTTTTTATAATATTTGTTTCTTTCCATACTATTTCTTTCTATGCATTGTCACAATATAAATATATAATAATTTGATGGACAAAGGAGCATATGATGAATATACAAAGAGTTGTTTTAGGACTGATGTATACAGAGGGAATCGGTGCAATTTTAGGGAAACGACTATTAGATCATTTTTCAGAGGATGTTTCTCGTATTTGGGATTGTCCTAGAACAGAATTGCTTGAAATCCCTGGAATTCATAATCGCCATGTTGACAATTTGCAAAAAACAGATTGGAAAAACGTAGATAAAGAATTGGAAATAGCAGAAAAAACAGGAAGTTCTTTATTTTGTTTGCCTGCAGATTCCTATCCTAATATTTTAAAAAATATTTATGATCCACCCATTCTTTTATACGGTCGTGGTGAATATTTAAAACAAGATGAACAAGCAATTGCGATTGTAGGAACTAGAAAAGCTTCCTACTATGGATTGCAACAAGCACAACAATTTTCTTATGAATTAGCTAAAAGAGGAGTTACTATTGTATCTGGCTTAGCAAAAGGAGTTGACATTGCAGCTCATAGAGGAGCTTTAGAAGCAGGCGGTCGTACGATTGCTGTTTTAGGAAGTGGTTTAGAAAAAATTTATCCTGCTTGGCATAAAAAAGATGCACAAAAAATTATGCAACAAGGGATTGTTTTTTCTGAATACCCTTTTTATACAGAACCTTTACCAATGCATTTTCCTCGTCGCAATCGAATTATCAGTGGCCTTTCTTTAGGAATCATTGTGATTGAGGCACGATTAAAAAGTGGTGCACTGATAACAGCACATGTAGGCTTGGAACAAGGAAGAGAAATTTTTGCTTTGCCTGGTGAAATCAGTAATATATTGTCTCAAGGTCCACACTCATTGATTCAACAAGGTGCTAAATTAGTGACGAATATTGATGATATTTTAGAAGAAATTCAATCTTTATCTTCGTTAGTAAAAAAAACATCTACAGAAACACAAATAGACAATATAGAAGAGGAAATGACAGAAAGCGAAAAAAAAATTTGGGATGTATTAAGTAGTGTACCAAAATCGTTAGATTTTCTTTCTTATCATGTGGACTTGTCCAATAGTGAACTTCATCAAGTTTTATTTCAAATGGAAATCAAAGGATGGATTTCTTTAATCCCTGGGAGTGGTTTTTTACGAAATACATTTCATTAATTTTTTGAATCCTTAGAATGATTTTTTTACAAAATAAATTTTATTTATGTATTTTTTCCTTAGAAACAGCTTTTTACAAAATATATTTCATTGATTTTTTTATATTAGAAATAGCTTTTTACAAAATATATTTCATTGATTTTTTATATTAGAATAGCTTTTTACAAAATATATTTCATTAATTTTTTATATTAGAATGATTTTTTTACAAAAGAAATTTCTTTCATTCTTGTTTTGTTTTTATGTTTCTTTGTAGTATAATATGAAGATATATTTTATCAACTAAGACAATCAAAGATTGTTTATTACATAAACAAAAACGAGAAAGATATATGGATTACCATATTAAAGAAACAAAATGGGTCGAAATTGACTTAGATGCTTTAGAATTTAATATCAAACAAATACAACGAAAAATAGGAAATAATGTAAAAATCGCAGCCGTTGTCAAAGCAGATGCTTATGGACATGGTGCAAGAGAAATCGCAGGAACATTGTTAGAAACAGGTGCGTTTCAATTGGCAGTCTCTTCCATTAATGAAGCATTAGAATTAAGACCTCTATATGCAAATATTGATATTTTAATTTTAGGTAATATTACAGAAGATTATATTTCCCAAGCCATTCAATGCAATTTACAACAAACTGTCACTTTGCATATTCAAGCTTTACAAATTTCTAAAATTGCAGAAATTTTAAAAAAAACTGCATATATTCACATAAAAATTGATACAGGGATGTCTCGTTTAGGCTTTCCAGTAAGTGAACAAACAATTAAAGAAATTATTCACATTTCTAAATTACCATATGTAAAAATCGTGGGAATTTTTTCTCATTTTGCTACGGCTGATGATGAAAATAAAAGTTTTACACATTTACAATTTGAGCGTTTTCAATGGGTTATACAACAATTAGAACAAAATCGAGTCAATATTCCATTTCGACATATTGCCAATAGTGCTGCGATTTTAGAATTCCCTGAAACATATTTAAATATGGTTCGTCCTGGAATTATTTTATATGGTATCTATCCAGATCCCTCTGTACATCATAAAAATTTTAATTTACGTCCTGTGATGACGTTTAAAGCAAAAATTATTCACATTAAAAAGCTGGATAAAGATTGTGGCGTGAGCTATGGTCAAAAATATATTGCAAAAAAAGGAACTACGATTGCCACTATTCCTGTAGGATATGCTGATGGCTATAGTCGTCTTCTTTCTGGCAAGACTCAAATGTTGTATAGAAATCGAATTGTACCTGTGATTGGCACTATTTGTATGGATCAATGCATGATTGATATCACGGGAATTCCTGATCCTCATTTAGGTGATGAAGTTGTTTTATTTGGTACACAAGGAAATCATGAAATTACTGTAGATCATTTAGCTAGTTTATATGGAACTATTTCCTATGAAATTACTTCAGGAATTAGCCGACGCGTTCCTAGAATCTATTGGAAACATAATGAGATTGTTCGATTTGTCAGTTATTTAAATTCATAAAAAAAACATTCCATGCTTTCGCATGGAATGCCTTGAAATGTGTAAGTTAATTATATATTCAATATTATTTGTAATTTATTTTATATTTAATATTATTATTTGTTGATGAATTTTTTCAATTCATCAGAAGCATTTGGATTGTTTAAGATAGCTGTTTTAAATTCTTCTTTTTGAGCTTTAGTTAATGTGCCTTTTTCTTCAAATATGTCAGCGAGTTTTTGTAATGTTTCATCTTCATATTCTAAGCGGGCAAGTTCCACTTCGAACATAGCTGCTTGTTCAGAATTACTATCTAAACCAAAAAGAAGAGTGAAAATGGGCCAACTGACTTTATCTTTTGGTAATGGTGCTGTGTTCGTTAGAGGTGCTACAGATAAAGCGTTCTTGGCTTGTAAAACGCCATTTCCATAATATTTTTTAGAATCTGCATAAGATTTTTTTGCTGTACTAAAAAGTGCATGGCGTACTGCATTGACTTTTTTCCAAGGATGAGAATATGTTTGGTTATGATATTTTTGTAGCCATAATGCAGCTGCAGCAGCTATTTGAGGAGTTGCTGAAGATGTGCCACCACCTGCTAAACTAATTGCATCACCGCCATTGAGTTGAGCCCAAGATATGTTAGGTGTGTAGGATGCAATAGCAGATGTCATCACAGAAGGTGGACCCCAGTTTCCTTGCATTTTAGTACTAAGCAAACCGTATTTGTAATAAGGAGTGTTGTCATATGTAATACCACATGCACAAATCACTCTATGAAAACGTGCAGGATATACAACACGAACTGTTGGTTTTTTACCTATGTTGTTACCAGCAGCAGTTACCATAACAAGCCCTTTGTCATAAGCATCATTAACGGCATCTGCCCATGCTTTGGAAGCTACACCTCCCATAGACATGCTCAACACGTCGCATTTAATATCTGTTGCATATTTTAATGCTTTTACAAAAGCACTAGATTTAAAAAGGATCACACTTTTTGATAAACGAACAGGAACAATTTCAGCAAAAGGTGCACCACCTAAATAACCTTGAAAATTATATTGTGGGCGTGAAACTATGTTGCCTGCTAAGATAGCGATTGTTGCTGTTCCATGACCTGGTTGATTGAGTAGTCCTGTAGACCCAATGTCCACAGCAGAATTTTCATTTTCTCCACTAATAAAATTTCTTTGTAAATCTGTTCGTAAATTTTTAGGAGTCGTTGTGTGGGCTGGATCATATCCTGTATCAAAATGAATAATACGAACTTTCTGCCCAGTTACTTCTGGTTGACGAGCAGCCAACAATTGAGAAAAATTAATTCCTTGGTGCCAAGCAAATACTGTTGGCTTAGGATAAGACCAATCGTTAGAAAAGCTTCCTTTTGTTTCTTGCTCTTCTTCTTCTGGATAATATAATGTGACATCAGTGTATTCTGGTTCTGCATAAAGAACATATTCATTTTCACTGACGACTTTATGAGCAAGATCCCAAGCAGAGATTTCAACGTTTGTTTTTGGGGTGCCTAAAACCCATTGAGAACCACGATCCTCATAAGAAACAACTGGTTCTATTGTAAAGGAAATACCATCGCATTCAAAAGAATCTTTTGAAAATAATTCAGAAGAGCGACTGCTATCTATTTCCATTAATAAAGCTTTTTCTTCTTGACCTTGCACACATAATGACAATATGCAAAGAACAAAAAGGAAAAAAATACTATATAATTTCATAAAAAATACCTTAAAAAAGGACAACATAGGTAATGCTAACATTTTAGCTTAAAAAAAGAAATTTTACAAGTCTTTTTCTATTTTGTTCTATTATATTAAGAATAATTTTTTATTTGTTGAATGGCTAGGACTATGAAAAACTTTACGAAAAAAAAACAAATTTTATTATTTTTTTTATTATATATTCTTATACAAATTGGATTTATTATATATTATAAAAATATTTCAAATAAAATAGAAAATAACTGGTCATTATATGTGAACCAAATATTAGATCAATCATTTCAATCCATTCAACAAGAATTTTTAGAAAAAGAGACAAATTCTCCGATTTCTATTTATTATTTAAAAAATTTTAATTTTATTAAAAAATTAATACAAAAATATGATTTACAAGATATAAAAATATATGATAATATCCACGATATAGGCCCTACAAAAAAATTATTGTATTCTAACAATAAAACATATCTAGGAACGATCGAGTTGATTCCTATTCCTAAAGAAACTACATTGCAAAATTTACAAAACAGATTTTTTCAACATTCTCTTTTTGCTTTTAGCTGTTTTCTATTGATTGTTTGTTTTTATATCTTTTTATATATTTATAAATATCATAATGTAAAAAATATTTTTATATTTATTCTTGCTCTCATTTTTTTACGTCATATAATGTTTTATTGTAATTTTGTAGAATATATACTGCCTTTTGATATTCATGCAAATGATATTTTTATTTCTATCCATTTACCTTGGAGTAAAACACTCTATGATATATTGATTACTACTCTTTTATTTGCAACGATTGCCTATATATTTCATATTATGATTTCTATTTTTCCTAAAAATAAAAAACAACGATTTTATATCTTTTTTGCCTTCCTCTGCACAATTTTTTTATATTATTCGTATTCCTATATTGTTGGGATTATTCATTCGATCATACAATCTATCAATTTTTACATATTTGATTCTGCCATTATCTCGCCCACATATGAAACTATTACATTATATTTAGCTATTTTTTGTTGTATTATGACATTGTATTTTATCTTTCGAAAATATTATCTTTTTTTTCATACACAGACACAATGTCCATATCTGCATCATATTTTTAGTATTGTTATATTTTATATTTTATCTAATCTTTACCAAAATTCTCATATATTTCCTAGCATTTTTATTTTTCATATAGCATTAACTACTCGATTTACTAAAAAAACACTTTTACGACACTTTATTTTATTTGCATTCATTACATTATCTTTATTTCCTATTCTAGTCCATTCTTCACAACAAAAAATGCGTGCTATGATTGAAGATAACTCAAACAAATATACAAGATACGAAGATTATATTTTCATACCTTTATTAGATATCGCTCAATATTTAGAACAAAGTTTAGAAATCAAACATGCCATTGAAAATCAACAACAAGATTTAGCGATTTCCATTTGGACACAATCTGATTTTTTTACTAGATTTAGTAATATTGACATACAGATTTATAATACAAAACAAAGAATTTCTCAATTTTCTTTAAATATGGTAAATAGTTTTTCCTATGATTTTCATGTTATGTCAAAAATTAATAATATAGGTGAAAATACAATTTTAGAGCAATTTCAAATAGAAAATGGAACATTCTTTTTAGGAATTATTCCCATTCATAGTACATTGGATAAAATGATTGGGAAAATTGCCATCATCATTCGTTATCCAGAGTTAGCTAAAACATTACCATTACCAGATTTTTTTTCACAAAAAAAAGATAAAAACAACACTCCTTTATTATTGGCAAATTTTCAAGATAAAATTCTAAAAACAACAAACAATCCTTTTTTATCTAAAAATCATACATTGCCTGAATTGTCTTCTCAAATGCCAGAAATTTGGAAACAAGAAATTATTAATCAAGTAGAATATGACAATTATTATTTTCAAAGAACAAAACAAAATTCTATTGGATTGATTGGATATCCTCGCCCTACTTGGATCAATATTATTTTTTACTATTTACAATTCCATTTTACTATTTTTCTATTTTTATTTATTCCCTTATATATTTGGAAAATTCTTCAAACAAAAAAATTTATATCATATATTCCTTTTGAATATAAATTATTTTGGTGTTTTCTCATTATCTCTTTACTTCCGCTTTTATTTATCATTACTATTAGCAAACAAAAAGTTATGAATTATTTATGGGAAAGCTATCAAAAAAATATCGTTCAATATTTAGAAACAGCAGAAAAAGATTTGCAAGAAGAAGTTGTCTTACCACAAAATGAAAAAAAAACAGAATTTTCTTTTTTCTGGGATGACGATTCCGAATCAATGGAATTAGATGACTATTATTGTAAAATATGGGAAGAAAATCACCAACAAATGTTAAATTACTACCATATTTCTTCTATTCATGATGCACCTTCTTTACATAGTACATCACGTAGAGAACTTTTTGATACTGGAATTTTTTCAAAAACAATCTCAGACGAAATCATTATTCAATTGATACAACAAAAAAAAGATGTGCACATAACATTAGAAACTATTGGAAATTATAAATATATTGTAGGATATAAATCGATAGTCTCTAAAGTAGATAATCTAGAAATTGTAGGAATTATTAGCATTCCTATGATTTTTCAACAAGAAGAATTAGAACGTTCCAATGCAGAAATTATTGCTACGTTACTTACAATATATACTTTGCTTTTCATTTTAATCATCCTTGTTAGCTTTGCAATTGCACACCAAATTAGTCGCCCTTTAACACATTTATTACACGCCATTCATCAAGTATCAGAAGGAAATTTACATATTGATTTACCCCATACAAAACAAGATGAATTTCGACAAATTTTTGACTCTTTCCACCAAATGACAAAAGATTTAGATTCTAGCAGAAAACAATTAGTTGAAGCTGAAAAAAATGCAGCATGGAAAGAAATGGCACGACAAATTGCACATGAAATCAAAAATCCACTCACACCTATTAAACTTTCTATTCAATATTTAGAACATAGCTATACAAACCAGTCGCCCCAATTTCCACAAGTTTTTCAAAAAAGCATTGCCACAATTTTAAAATCTATTGAAAAAATTACAAATACTATCAAAGCATTTTTTGATTATGCAAAGTTTAAAAATCCAGAACTTTCGCCACAACCTCTTTTACCTATTTTACAACAATGCCAAGATGAACTTGCATATACTTTTGAACATGATAACATACAATTTGATGTACAACTCCCTTTAGAAAATGTAAAAATCAATACAGAATCAAAACTATTGCAACAAATTTTTCTTAATTTCCTATTAAATGCACAACAATCTTTAGATAAAATAGATAAAAAAATTTCGTTCTATACAAATCTAACAGACACGCACATCCAAGTATATATTAAAGACAATGGCTGTGGCATGTCTTCAGAAGAACAAAAGAAAATTTTTCAACCAAATTATACTACAAAATCTTATGGTTTTGGATTAGGGCTTGCCATTGCTTATGAAGCGTTACAACATATGCAAGCTAATATTCAAATAGAAAGCGAAGAAAAAAAAGGAACTACATTTATGATTTCTTTTCCTTTAGTCTAATTTTCTTTTCCTTATATAATATAATTGCTTATAACTAATGTTTTTCCCTTTAGTTTAATTTTATTTTTTAATGTATTTTAATTTTATTTTCAATAAAGGTATTTTATGAATCTTTCCACTACATTACAAAAAATTCAAGAACAATTTCCACAAATACAGTGGAAAAATGAAAACAATGTTCTTATCACGAACTTACAAAATGACTCTAGAAAAGCAACAAATCATACATTATTCATTGCTCTAGATGGAACAGAAACAAACGAAGCAAAATATATTGAAGATGCTATACAACGCGGTGCTGTGGCTATTTTATCCAATAAAAAACATCCAATAAGTCAAGAAGACATTCCCTATGGAATTGTGGAAGATCCACGCACTTTGATGGCATATCTAAGCGATTGGTTCTATCAAGAACCAACGAAAAATATGCACATTTCTGCAGTTACTGGTACAAATGGTAAAACAACGACAACATTTATGTTAGAGAGCATTCAAAGACAAGCTGGCTATACAACATCCATTCTAGGTACTACAGGCTATTATTATGGGGGAGAACGTCACCCAGCCTCTCATACTACGCCAGACGCATTGATTCTAAATGAACTGTTTTACAATATAAAACAAACAAATACAACACATATTGCTATGGAAGTTTCTTCTCATGCACTTATACAACAACGAGTCGTCCATGTAAAATTTGATACAGCTATGTTTACTAATTTAAGCCGTGACCATCTAGATTATCACAAAACAATGGAAAATTATCGAGATGCAAAGGCTATTTTATTTCAAAATTTATCTTCCACAGCAGATGCAATTTTAAATGCAGACGATCCAGCTTCAGAATATTATGCAAACCACACAAACGCCAAAATTACAACGTATTCTATGCAACATAAAAATGCAATAATATATGCTCATGACATTCGTAACACATCACTCGGCTTTGAATATACGATCACAGCCCCTAACGGACAATATACAATCCAACTTCCTATTCCAGGAACATATAATATTTCCAATTCTTTGGCTGCTATCTCTGCAGCATATACACAAAATATTTCTTGGCAAGACATACAACAAGGCATTAAAAACATGAGACCAGTGCCAGGAAGATTAGAAAAATTAGCCATCAACAAGCCTTTTTCTGTGTACATTGATTATGCACACACAGACCAAGCTTTACAACTTGCATTAGAATCTTTAAGAAATTTCAAACCAAATAAAATCCACGTAGTTTTTGGCTGTGGTGGTGATAGAGATAAAGGCAAGCGTTCTTTAATGGGAAAAGTTGCCTCACAATTAGCTGATTTTGTATACATTACAAATGATAATCCAAGAACAGAAAACCCAGAATCCATCATACAAGACATCTTACAAGGCGTAACTGTCCATGCTTTTATACAACCTGACCGCAAACAAGCCATTCATCAAGCCCTTGACAATGCACAAGAAAATGACGTTGTTTTAATCGCTGGAAAAGGACATGAAGATTATCAAATCTTAGGAACTACAAAATATCCATTTTCTGACCATGAAGTTGTTCTAAGCTACATAAATAAATAAAGCGTTCCCTAGAGAACGCTTTATTTATTTATGTATATTTCTTTGTCTTGTTACTGTATCTTTCTTTGTTTTTATTAAAATACAACGCAAACTTTATCTGTTTACTTTGTTTTTCTTTGTTTTCTATAAAATCCAACATAAAATAGTGTATATTTCTTTATCTTGTTACTGTATCTTTCTTTGTTTTCTATAAAAATATAACACAAAAAGGAAAAGAATATTGAAAAGGAAAATCCAAACAAATAAATATTTTATAGAAATCAACATTGCATTCCATGGAGTCATCACTCTTTCCCCTATACCAAATATTTTTTGAACACTTGGTGTGAAGATAAAGGTAAATAAATCTAAGTTAAATCCATAACTCATTATATATATGAAAGATATAAAAATTGTATAGAAAAACAATAATAAAATACAAGGTCCAAAAAATTTATAAGCAGAATTTGTTCCAGGAAATATATAAGACAATATATTACTTATCATTTTCGAAATACTAAAAGAATCTATAGTCTTAGTCTCCTGTTTTTTAAAATAAAATAAATGAAATATTGCACAAATAAAAATATACACGCAAAAACAATCAAGTAAAAATTTTAAAAAACTAATACTATTTGTAAAAAATATCGAGTTATCCCTTTTCTTAACAATATCAACAAAATCATCGATACCTCCTCGATATTGTGCAATCAAAGAGATGCTTGTATCCCATTCTTGCATAGAAGGAGTGACTAAATAGGGACCAGCAATTTCATATTTCTGAAAACGTTCTATGCGATTGTCTTTCCCTTGTTGGTTAATATTAAATTGTGCAATTGCACAATCAGGATTCAAGGCAAGTGCTTTCTGAAAATATTCAAGAGCCTTTTCTTTATCGCCTTTTTGATATTCTATCACACCTAAATTATTAAAAGCACCTTCTGATGCAACCTTTTCATAGATAGCAGTTGCTTCTTTCATTTCACCAGCTTTATGGAATATATAGCCTTTGACAAAATCAGAATCTGATAAACAAGCAAAAGTTTCAATTTGGTCAGGATGTCCTGCAAAACCATCTATCACCGTCACTGGAAACGATTGCAAACCCTGAATAATTTGTAATCCTTGACAAATATAATGATGAGATACAGCACCAATACAAAATAAAATCATCAATCCAATAACTTCACTCTTTGACCAAAAAAACAGAAAATTCCAACGTGCCCAACTTTTCCAAGAAGATTCTATCCAACAAGAAAAATAACGAAATCCTTGCACAAAAAGATATATAAAAAACGCAAAAAGAAAAGCAAAATATAGAGTCATAGCATGATTACTTATTTCTAACAAACTTATAGGCAAGCCCATATATACATGCTTCATTGCTTGTTCTGTTCGTTGCTTCCATAATTCTTCTTTCTCTATATTTCCTGCTTCTTGATGCAATGTTGCTAAATGTTTATAAACATAAGCACTGCAATCTGTAAAGGGAGCTAAATCCCAAAGTCTTTTTCCCATTATATTTGCATACGATAGAATATTTTCTTCTTGTATTTCTTCAAGAACACGTCCATATCGTACAAGATATAATACTGTCAAATAGCTTTCTTCTGGTTCAAAACCATGTTGTAAATAAAATTTCATAGCTTTTTCAAAAGCTTGATTCCCCCAATCTCTAGAAAGTACATCTAGCCAAGGAACTAAACCCATTAATTGCCATTGAAACATAGATTCATTGTTTATTATCTTCTGGAATACAACTTCAGCTTCGTCCATTCGATCCAATAACCCTAAATAAAAACATCGAAAACCATCAAACCACATATTTGTAGAAGCATCTTGTTTTTCTAAAACTACAATTGCTTCCTCTAAAAAAGGTTTTAATTCTCTACGTTTATATTCTTGTATAGATCTCGGTACATATAGCTGATGTCTATCTAGTATATTTTCTAAGATAGACAATGCTTGATTTTTATAGGTTTTTATATCATCAGAATTTCCCGTAAAAAATAAACTTTGTTTAGATTCTCCAACTTGGAAATAAAAAATTTTCTTCCATTTTAACTCCTGAATACTAGAAGAAACTTCAACATACACACCATGTTCAGAAGGTTTCCATGAGGTACAATATCCAGGTAGCCACCAAACATCTTTTATTTTTCCAGATCTACTTTCCACACAATACACAGAATTTTGAACATTATAATATAAATCTTCTCCTATAAGAGCAAAATAATTGTTCTCAAAATTTACATAATCCATGCCTCTATCATCTACATAAGTAATGGCATGGTGTCGCTCCCAAATAATAACGCCATTATCTCGTGCTTGCACAGAACCAGCTTCAGTCCAAGTATATTCCAATCCAAACACATTTAACATACAACATAATAAAACAATGAAAAAAAAATATCATATTTATTCCTTTACAATCAACCTATACATATATAATATATCATTTTACAAAATTTATACAGGATATAGACAATATAATGGGATCATTTCTTTAAGTTATAGTATGATCAATATTTTTATCTTCTCAATAATATTTTATTCTGTGATTAAACATTCAATGATTTCTTTACTCAAATCTCTTAAATTCAACGACTATGAAATTGTTCTAAAATAATATAATAAAAAAGCGTTCCCTAGAGAACGCTTTTTAAATATAGTTTGTATTTTTTTGTCTAGTTTACTTTAGTTTCTTTGTTTTTAAAAAAATCTAATGACAAAATAAATAAAACATTGAAAAGAAAAATCCAACCAACTAAATCTTTTATGGAAATTAACATTGTAGCCCATGGCGTAGAAAATCTCTCCCCTATACCAAATATTTGTTGAAAATTTGGTGTAAGAATATAGGAATATATATAGGAATATATATCTACGCTAAACCCTTGATTCAATTGATATAATCGAGATATAAAACTGGTAAAGAAAAACAATAGTAAAATACAAGGACCCAGAAATTTATACAAAGAATGTGTTCCAGGAAATATATAAGACAATATATGATTCATAATTTTTGAAATACTAAAAGAATCTGTAGTTTCGGTCTTTTGTTTTTTAAAATTAAATAAATTAAATATCGCACAAATAAAAATATAAACACAAAAACAATCAAATAAAAATTTTAAAAAAACAATACTATTCAGATGTTGTTCAGATATTGGTAATCCTATCCACTGGAACATATCAGCCAAAGGAACAGTAAAAGAGACAATATTTCGATCTTGGGCGATAAAAGAAATACTTTCATCCCATTCTTGCACAGAAGGAGTGACTAAATAGGGACCAGCAACACCATATTTTTGAAAACGTTCTATGCGATCGTCTTTTCCTTGTTGGTTAATATTAAATTGTGCAATCGTACAATCAGGATTCAAGGCAAGTGCTTTCTGAAAATATTCAAGAGCCTTTGCTTTATCTCCTTTTTGATACTCTATCACACCTAAATTATTAAAAGCACCTTCCAATTCAATATTTTCATAAATAGCAGTTGCTTCTTTGATTTCACCAGCTCTATGAAATATATAGCCTTTGACAAAATCAGAATCTGATAAACAAGAAAAAATTTCTATCTGGTCAGGATTTCCTACAAAACCATCCATCACAGTCACTGGACACGATTGCAATCCCAAAAAAATTTGTAATCCTTTATAAGTATAATGATGAGATACAACACCAATACAAAGTAAAATCATCAATCCAATGACTTCAATCTTTGACCAAAAAAACAGAAGATTCCAACGCTTCCAACTTTTCCAAGGAGATTTTACCCAAAAAGGAAAATAACGAAATCCTTGCACAAGAAGATATATAAGAAACGCAAAAATAAAAGCAAAATATAGAGTCATAGCATGACTACCTATTTCTAATAAACTAATAGGATATCCCATATATACATGCTTCATTGCTTGCTCTGTTCGTTGCTTCCATAACTCTTCTTGTTCTATATTCCCAGCTTCTTTATGCAATCCTGCTAAATGGTTATAAACAGACGCACTGCATTCTATAAAAGGAGCAAAATCCCAAAGTCGTTCTCCCATGATATTGGCATACGATAGAATATTTTCTTCTTGTATTTCTTCGCGAACTCGTCCATATGGTACAAGAAATGTTAATATAGTATAACAATCTTCTGGTTCATAACCATGTTGTAAATAAAACTTCATGACTTTTTCAAAAGCTTGATTTCCCCAATCTCTAGAAAGTACATCTAACCAAGGAACTAAACCCATCAATTGCCATTGAAACATAGAGTCATTGTTTATTATCTTTTGGAATACAGCCTCGGCTTCGTCCATTCGATCCAATAAACCTAAATAAAAACATCGAAAACCATCAATACATAAATTTGTAGAACTATCTTGTTTTTCTAAAAGTACAATTGCTTCCTCTAAAAAAGGTTGCATTTCTCTATGTTTATATTCTTGTATAGATTTCGGTACATATAGTTCATGTTTATCCAATATATCTTCTAAGACAGACAATGCCTGTTTTCTATAGTCCATTATATCATATAGAGTTGCTATACAAAATAAACTTTGTTTAGATTCGCCAGCTTGAAAATAAAAAGTTTTCTTCCATTTTAAATCCTGAACATTAGAAAAAACTTCAACATGCACACCGTATTCTGAAGGTTTCAATGAACGACAATTTCCAGGTAGCCACCAAACATCTTTTACTTTTCCAGATCTACTTTCCACGCAATATAAAGTTCGAAGAACATTGTAATATAAATCTTCTCCCACAAGAGCAAAATAAATTTTATTAAAATTTACATAATCAATGGCATGTTGTCGTTCCCAAACAAGAACGCCATTATCTCGTGCTTGCACAAAACCTTCTTCTGTCCAAGTATATTCCAAACCAAACAAATTCGACATACAGCACAATAAAACAATAAAAATTAATACCATAATCATTCCTTTAAAATCAATCCTATATCTTCATGATGTATCATCTTACAAAATTTATGCAAGATATAGAATATATAATAGCATCACTTCCTTCAATTACAGTATAATATTTTTTATATCCTAAAATTACAATATGATAAATATTTTCATCTCTCATATATTTATTCTGCTATTAAACGTTCAACAAGTTTTGTATAACGATCTCTTGCTCGAATCTTTTGAATGGCAATGATAAATGCCTTCCAAGTTCCAATTAAAATTACAAGTTCTTTACCACGAGTGATCGCAGTATACAGTAAATTTCTTTCTAACATGATAAAATGCTCTGTATGAAGAGGAATGATCACACAAGGATATTCACTACCCTGAGATTTATGAATACTGATCGCATAAGCATATACAATTTCACTTAAATCTGTTTCCTCATATTCTATAAGTTCATCAAATTGTATATATGTCTTTCGCTTGGATCGATCTATATGATGAATCATTCCTATATCACCATTGTATACATTTTTTTCATAATTATTAACAATTTGCATAACTTTATCACCCACTCTGAATTTTCCATAGCTTCCTCTTGTAGGTGGATTTAAAGCTTTTGCTAATTCTTCATTGAGCTTATCCACTCCAATGGCACCACGATACATAGGAGACAAAACTTGTATATCTCGAATAGGATGAAAGTTATATTGTTTAGGCAATCTATATCCCACAAGATCTACAATAATTTTCATACAAAGTTTTGGATTATCTTCCAAGAAAAAATAGATATCTGAATCTGGTTGATTTGTAATTTTTGGTATCATGCCATTATTTATATCATGAGCAACTTCCACAATCGAAGAACCTTTAGATTGCCGGAAAATATGATCTAATTGAACAACTGGAAATTTTTTGCTTGCAATTAAATCACCCAACACATTTCCAGGTCCAACAGAGGGCAATTGATCTGCATCCCCTACTAATGTAATAGAAGACGACAAAGGAACTGCGGAGAAAAGTTGATATGCTAAAATAATATCTATCATAGACGCTTCATCCACTATTAAATGGTCAATTTTTAGTGGTGTTTCTGAATTATATTCAAATTTCTTTGTAAAAGGATTAAAACGCAATAATCGATGGATCGTACTTGCGGTAAATTGTGTTGCTTCTGATAATCGTTTAGCAGCACGCCCTGTAGGAGCTGCTAAAGCTACGACACGTCTTTCATTTTCTAAAATATCTACTAATGCACGAATAATCGTTGTTTTCCCTACACCAGGACCTCCAGTAATAATAGAAATTTTTTTACTCAATGCTTTTTTAATAGCTTGTTGTTGCTTTTCTACAAAATGAAATCCAATATTTTTTTGAACATCTTTAATTTTCTTATCTATATTTGCAATCGATTTTACTGCTCTAGAATGTAAAAAATCATGTAAAATCAATGCAACTTTTCCTTCATAAAAATATAAATTAGGTCGATAAATCGCACGATCATCTTCTTCTAATCGAATTAACTTTTTCTCTTTAACTAAGGATTCGATAGATTCTAAAATCAAAGATTCATCAAGATGCAACATATTTATCGCAGTTTGCACTAACACTTCTTCAGGTAAATAACAATGGCTATTAGATTGTGCTGTTGTCATTATATGAATAAGGGCAGCTTGAATTCGTTCAGGATCATCTTCCTTCACACCTACTCTTTTAGCAATTTTATCTGCAGTAATAAACCCAATTCCATCAATATCAATTGCCAATCGATATGGATGATGATGTAAAATAGCAACAATATTGCCCCCATAAAAATCACAAATTTTTGCTGCCCTTTTACCTCGAATTCCATAAGATGATAAAAACAATAGGGCATCATGCATAGTGCGTTGCTCTTGCCAAGATGCAGAAATAACCCCTAATTTTGCTCTTCCAATGCCAGAAACATTCATCAACTGGCTTATGTCACGTTCAAATACATCAAATGTTTCATGACCAAACAATTTTACAATACGTTTTGCTAATGCTGGTCCAATTCCTTTTATAATACCAGAAGATAAGTATTGTATAATCTGCTCTTTAGAGCTTGGTAATAAAACTTCAAAATGCTCTACTTTAAATTGTTCACCATATTTTGGATGATGAACCCATTTTCCTAATACTCGTATATCTTCTCCTTGATTTGCTTCCATAATAAAGCCAGTAATAGTAATAGGAGGTTCATTCTCATCCAGTCGTAGACGTGCTACCATATAATTCGTTTCAGGAGTAGAATAAATAATATGTTCTAAAACACCTTCTAGACAAACGAGTTCATCATCCAGAATATTCATATTTCAATCCTAATTAAGCACGACGAATAGTATTGATAACAATAGGTTGAACAGGTACATCAGACATTCCTGTTTTTCTATCACGATGAGTTTCTGTCACTCCAATTTTATCTACAACGTCCATTCCTGCCGTGACTTTTCCAAACACAGCATACCCAAAATCACGAGTGCCATGATTTAAAAAATCATTATCCTTCAAATTAATAAAAAATTGTGCAGTTGCACTGTCAACAACCGAAGTCCTTGCCATAGCAATCGTTCCACGCAAATTGGATAGACCATTTTTCGCTTCATTCTTAATAGGATTATGTGTCTTAGGTTGCTCCATACTTGTATTAAAACCACCACCTTGAATCATAAAATCAGCAATGACACGATGAAAAATTAAACCATTGTAAAAACCTTCATCAACATATTTAAGAAAATTTGCAACAGTGATGGGAGCATGGACTTCATCTAAATCTAAACTAATATTACCCACGTTAGTTTCAATAATAACAGGTGTCATAAAAACTCCTTAAAAAAAATATAAATAAATAAAAAAATACCATAATTGCATAAACTATTATAAACATAAAAATAATTCATTCAATATCTTTTCAATTTTTTTTTATATTTTAATATAATATCTTCCTCGAAATTCTAGGACTTTCCTAATACTTTACTACAAATTCATTAAAATTTTAATTCTTTTTAATTTAATTTTTTTTAAAAAATTCTCAAATTATAAATATTCACTGTGATTTTACTACCTCCCCAGAGCAACCTCCCCAGAGCAACCTCCCCAGAGCAACCTCCCCAGAGCAAGTTTGCTTTCCCCAGAGCAAATTACCCCCAGAGCACATTTCCCCAGAGCAACCTCCCCAGAGCAAGTTTGCTTTCCCCAGAGCAAATTCCCCCCAGAGCACATTTCCCCAGAGCAACTTTCCCCAGAGCAAATTACCCCAGAGCAACCTCCCCAGCGCAACCTCCCCAGAGCAAGTTTGCCTTCCCCACACCAAATTAACCCAGAGCAAATTACCCCCCAAGCAACTTTCCCTCCCCCGACCACCCCCCCAAAACCAAATTACCCCAAAAC
>JAGOMP010000074.1:876-14507 GCA_017993505.1 Planctomycetota bacterium | reverse complement strand
TTGGAATAAAGGATATTGATGTATGAGGGTGAAAGGATTTGAACCTTTGACCAACAGATTAAAAGTCTGCTGCTCTACCGGACTGAGCTACACCCCCAAAATCATGTACATATCATATCAAATAAATTGAATTTTGTCAAGAACTTTTCTTTATTTTTATCGTAAAAAAAATTAAATTTTTTTTTAAGTTCCTTTATAATGAACGGTTAGAGATGAAGATTACTTAAATTTTTATTTTACATTATGAATAGGAGTGTAGTCCTCGGAGTAAATAGTTGACTCCAAAATATGTAAAAAGTACACAAAAGAAACCAAGAATAGAATACCAGGCAAGGTAGGTTTGTGTTTTTTCTTTTTCTTGTTTGCCCCCTAGTTTTAAAGGAATTGCATATATAAACCATGTAATGAGAGACCATGTTTCTTTGGGATCCCATGACCAATATGTTCCCCAAGCTTCATTTGCCCAGATAGCTCCTGTGATGATGCCTGCTGTTAAAAAGGTAAATCCAATTCCAATAAAACGATATATATAAACTGCAAAAGGATATTCTGTTGTGAAAATATTTTTCTTATGAAGCCATGAAAATAAGAAAAAGGAGGGGAACCAAAGAAAACCTGCCAGAACGCAACATCCAAAAAAGATTTGAACTATAGTTGTGATGTTGTTCGTTAATGTGATTTTGCCTGTTTTATGGCAATAAAAAAGAACAATAGCCAAAAATAAACTAGCAATGATAAGGCATAGGATATAGAGAGCTACAGCAGAACGCTTTTGAAGTAAAAAGTAGATGCCACAAAGAAAAGCTAAAGCAAAAGCAGCATAGCCAATAAAACATAAATTGACATGAACAAGAATCCAAAAATTGCTTTGTAAAGCTGGCATTAAAGGGCGAATCACAGATGGGAAAAAAGAGCTATAAGCAAGGACAATAAAGGCAGATAAAGAGGCTGCGAATCCAAGCACTCGATGTTTGCAAAAAAATTCTAAACAAAGGTAGCCTACGGCTAAGAGCCATGAAAAAAGTACGAGTGTTTCAAATGTATTTGTAAAAGGAGGATATCCAGCTATGCACCATCTTTGAATAATAAAGAATGTATGCATGAGAATTCCAGAGCTGAAGATTAAGGTACTGCCCCAGCGGATATACCATTTTTTGCAAAAAAAACATAAAAAATAGAAAATAACACCTGCTAAATATAGATAAAATGTCAAATCAAAAAAAATTAATCGTTCCATAGAATTCTTTCTATACATTGTTAAAAATTTTGTCAATAAGATGCTTTTGTTTATACTTATTATTTGTTTGTTTCTATAAACACAATAATGCAACTTTGTTTTCTAAATGGAGCTAATGACTTCTTTTCTTAGTTCTTGCTGATCATAAATAAGACATTTATCTAATTTCAGATGAAATCGTTGTGGTATGGATGGCTTTAATAGCACGATATGTTCTATATTTTTTGAAAATTTTGTTTTAAACTAACGTAGACTCTACTTGTAGTATATGTAAAATTTTCGGTTTTGTTTCAATTTTTATTTGAAATGTTCATAGAATGAAATGCAGAAATAGAAAGAAGCAGACTCTTATGATGAACAGAAATAGAATAAAAAATATCGAAATAAAAATTTTTTCGCATATAATTTTTTTTATTCTTTGATTTCATCTTTATCATTGGGCAATTCTCTTGGAAATGCCAATGCAAACGGATAAAATGGAGTCCCAAAAACAATTCCAAAAAATATGCTTGTTCCTTGCATGGGGCTTATCATGCAGTTTTTTCGTTCTTTAATTCTCATTTTTCTTTCTTCTTCAGATGCATCTTCAGCTACATCAGGATATTTAATGTGGGCGATGGGAGCTGAAATAAGTAAAACTGGCACACCTGCAACGCCGCCAACTAAATTTCCCATTAAAGTAGGAATTTCTGAAACCAAAGAAGTTTCAATTAATGTATCGTGGTAATGTTTACAACTTTGACAACCCATGCATAGGAATAAATAGAAAAAAAAACAGGCGAAATATAAATGTTTTGTTTTCATGTATGAAAATATACCGTAATAAATATATAGGAAACATCTTATATTTATAAAAATTAATTATAATAAAATTTTAAAATTATAAATATAAGATATGTAGAATAAAATTTCAAATTTAGAACATGGTTTAGAAACTATAAATAAATATAAGATGTGATAGATTAAAATTTAGGACGTCGTTTAGGACTTATTTTTCTCTGTGGGCGAGGACTTGAAGAAGGTTTATATAGCTCATCATTCTGCTCAGAACGAACTGCAAATCCTGGGATGACATAAGGTTTTTTTGGTTTAGGTGGCTTGCCCACAAAACCTGGATGAACAGGTCCTTCTAATGGTTTGATTCTTCTACCAGGAGCAATGGGTTTGCAAACTGGACGACCATTAGGATAGGAACTATCGCCAACATAATGTCCATTTCTTTTTTTAGGTGGCATAATTTTTCCTTTCTTTATATAATAGAGTAGGAAAAATCCAAAAATAGATAGCAATTCTATTTTGGTTTTATAGTATAACTACAATATCAATTTATAGGTTGAATTTTTTTGCCATTTGGAGTGTGGCTTGTTCTAATTCTTCTTTAGTTCCGTCATTCGTAATATAGTAATCGCATAAGGCGATAGGACCGCCTTTTTCCAATGTTTCAATTTCTGTAAAATCACGATTTTCAGCTTCTTCTGCAGTTAAAGGTCGTATTTCACGAACTGCAAGACGTTTGTATCGATTTTCACGAAGAGAAATTACTGGTATTAAGTAAATTGGAATGGTAAGATTTTTGCGGAGGAAAGTGTATTCGCTCCAACTATAAAGTCCGTCTAACAAAACTGTGCTATTTTCTTTTAAATATTCTTGGATAGTAGGCAATGCAAGTTGAGCATACGCAGACATACCATAAGTAGCTCGAAGTTCTTGTCGAACTTTTTTTTCATTTTCCTGTGTAGGTAATAAATTTCTTTTTTTTACTTCTTGTAAAGTAATACCGCCAAAGTAGAAATATGGTAAGTTATATTTTTTTACGAGATAATCGATTACAGTAGATTTGCCCGTGCCTGGCATTCCAATAATAGCTAGGATTTGTTTTGAACTTTTTTCTTCCATGAATGTACTTTTGCTCCTTTTTGTATCATAATGACCATAAAAATAATTTTTTTTCAAATATTTTTAGTTTTTTTTATAACAATAAAAGTAATATAATATTTTTTCTAACATTTAACAAGAAAAAAAGCTTTTTTATTGTAGTAATCAAGGCTTTTTTATTATTGACATTTTTTAGAAATCATTTTATAATAATTTTCTATGATTCTATGATTCTAAAAAATCATATTTTATTTTTAGTTGAAAGTTAAATGATACATGCAATTTTTACATGTAGATTTTTGATTCATGCAATTTTTGCATTCTATTCAGAATTTTTATGAAAAAAAATGCTTTTATCCAAAGCAGTGGAGGCTTAACATGTTGCGAAATCGTTTTATCGCATTATTCTTTGCTTTGGTGTTTTGTGCAGGTTTTACCATAGCACAAGATACGGTAGTTACATCAGGAGTGCATCATGATTATGATGATAATGCTCCTTATGCAATTACTGTAGATCCTATGGCAGATACAAACCCTGTAAAAACACAACATACATTTGTTGCTACTGTATTAGATCGTAATGGAAATCCATTACCCAATCAAAGAGTAGAATGGATCTTAGCTCGTACTCCAAATGGAGTTGGTGATATTGTTGAACATGATGACATGAATGCCATCGTAGGAAATACAAAAGTTGTCAAACTTGGTAATCATTATAGCGTATCTTATACTAATGATTATGACCATACTCTAACTTTTGGAAACGATGATCCTCGCGACGACATCAAAATGACAAGAGGCCAAACTTGGATGACGATTACATCTCCAGTAGAAGGTGAGACTCACGTCATTGCTTTCTGTCCTAATATCAAAGATGCATCAAAACATAAAGTATATGCTATTAAATATTGGATTGATGCTAAAATTGATTGGCCCGAAGATGCTGTCAACAAAGTAGGTACACCTCACACTTTTGTATTCAAACTAACAAAAGCTTCTACAGGAGCTCCTATTGTTGGTCATAAAGTCCGCTGGGAATTATTACCAGAAGGCGTTCCAGCTCATATTGGTGATGATCCAGCTGGTACAGTTGTAGAAGGCAAAACAGATGGAAATGGTGAAGCCACAGTTGTTTTAAATCAAAACGAAATGGTTGAAGGCTATAACAAAGTCAAAATTACATTGATGAAACCAACTGGCGAACTACTAGCAGTTCGAACAGCTATCAAACGTTGGGAAGCTCCTCGTATTGTTCTACAAAAATCTGGTCCACGTGAAGGTATCTTAGGCGAAAAAGTTGTCTATACTATTACAGTATCCAACCCTGGTGCCACAGAAGCCAATGATGTCGTACTTGTAGATACTCTACCAACTCAATTAGCCTATACTGATTGCTCAGTGCCTCCCACAGATGTCCAAGGCAGAGTATTAACTTGGAACATAGGAACATTAGACAAAGGCGACACAAAATCATTTATCGTTACAACAAAAGCAGTTGAAGTTGGCTCTGCAGTTAATAATGTTGCTGTAACAAGTCTACAATACCCAGAACAAACAACTTTTGTAGAAACAATCATTGGTGCACCTGCATTATATATTATCAAAGATGGTCCAGAACTCATACGTAAAGACAGCCCTGCTACATATAGTGTCACTATTAAGAACAATGGTAACGCAGTAGCAAGAGACGTTTATATCCGTGATATCATTCCAGCTGGTATGAGCCTCAGAGGCAGAACACAAGGTCTTGCATTAAAATGGGACATTGGAAATCTACAACCAGGTCAATCTCAAACAAAAACATACACATTAGGATCACCTAATACAGGTGTATTTACAAACCAAGCCATTGCTTACTTAGGTGAACAAGAAGTTCATAAAACAGAATGTGTCACCAAAGTAATTGCTCCCGAGTTGAAACTTACCAAAACTGGTGATATGAGAGTATTCTTAAATAAACCAGCAAGATATACAATCACAATTGTGAACGAAGGTGATGCAGTAGCAAATGATATGGTACTTGTAGATACATTACCACAAGAACTTGAATTCATTAATTCTCAACCACGTGGCACATTGCGTCCTGGTCGAGGTGAAGATCTCTCTACCATCACTTGGAGACTTGGTAGTATCCAGCCTGGTCAAACAATCGAAATTCAATTACAAACTCGTGCCAACGCAGTCGGACGTTGCAGAAATGTTGCCAAACTACGAAGCGATTCTACAGAACCTCCTATACTTCAACCAATAGAAGCATATTGCGAAACAACTATTTCTGGTGTTCCTGCAATGCATATCAACTCCTATGATACCGAAGACCCCGTTGAAGTTGGCAAACAAACTATTTATGTAATTGAAGTTGGCAATGAAGGCACAAGTCCATGTACAAATGTTGTTCTTGTCAACCACATTGATGATGAGATGGAATATGTATCTGCTACAGGTCCCATTGGTCATCGTGTAGAAGGAAGTCAAGTATTCTTTGAACCAGTACCTATTCTACAACCTGCTGAAAAATTGACATATCGTATTGTTTGCAAAGCTGTAAAAGAAGGTTCTGCGAAAAATACAGCAAAACTTACATACGACCAATTCAATAAAGAAATCTTAGACGAAGAAGGTACTAGCGTTTATAAATAATTGTTCATTAATTCTGCTTTTTAAGCAGAATATTGAATATAAAATAAATTAAGACATGACCAGTTACACCTGTTATATAAAACAGGTGTAACATTCAAAAGGAATATTTATGAGATTAGCACTCGCATTAGTTCTATGTGTTAGTTTTCTTTTCTACGGTTGTTCTTCTAAAGAAGAAGAACAAGTTCAAGTTCCTAATAATGTCGAAAAAGAACAAGTTCAAGTTCCTAGTAATGTCGAATCTGTAAAAACAGATAAGGTCGAATCTGTAAAAACAGATAAGGTCGAATCTGTAAAAACAGATAAGATCGAATCTGTAGAACCTGAAACAGTTTTTGATGAAGATGATTGGGACGAAGAACCTGTGGATGAAGATACTTCTGAAAACGAATATGATGAAGAACAAGTTCAAGTTCCTGAGGATGTTGAATCTACAGAAACAGAAACAGTTTTTGATGAAGATGCTTGGGACGAAGAACCTGTGGATGAAGATACTTCTGAAAATGAATACCATGATAATTTTGAAGACGAAGAAGTATATTAACGTTTACGTTTATAAATAATTGTTTATTGATTCTGCTTTTTAAGCATGATACTGAATATAAAATAAATTAAAGACATGCACCTGTATGTGTACAAGTGCATCATTCGAAAGGAATATTTATGAAATTAGCACTCGTATTAGCACTATGTGTTAGTTTTCTTTTCTACGGCTGTTCTTCCAATGAAGAAAAAGTGGAAGTTCCAAAAAATGCTCAATCTGTAGAAACTAAAGAAGAAGTTGCTCCTGTTCCAGAAGCTCCCATTGTTCCAGAAGTTGCTCCCGTAGAATCATATGTTCCTATGGAAACATATGTTCCCGCAGTAGACATTCCTGCAACTCCTATCATAGAAGCTCCCACAACCCCTACAGTAGAATTCCCCTCTGTTCCCACTGTCGAAGCTCCTGCAACCCCTGTAGTAGAATTCCCTACTACACCTACAGCACCCTCTACGGGTAGCAATGATTTTATCATTGAAGAGTTAGAAGTTTCTGAAATTCCAGCTACTCCACTCCCAGAGAAAAAAGTAGAAGAAGCAACGGAAGCAATAGAAGACGCAGCTGAAGAAGTAGAAGACGCAGCTGAAGAAGTAGAAGAAATAATTGAAGACTTTGAAGAAGCAGCTGAAGAACCAGCTGAAGAACCAGCTGAAGAACCAGCTGAAGAACCAGCTGAAGAAGAGAGTTTTGATGATGATTGGGATGATGAACCAGCTGAAGAAGAGAGTTTTGATGATGATTGGGATGATGCTTCAGAAGACGAAGAATGGGAATAATTATCCTTTTGCTACATTATAATTTTACAAGTTGCTAGTTATGTAATAACTAGCAACTTTAATCCACATGCAGTACAAGTAATTTATTATTTTGCTGAATATTCATACAAATAGACTTAGGAGAAATAAAGACTAGCATGTATTTGGAAATGGTAGGAAAAACAGACATCGGTCGCCAAAGATCGAGAAATGAAGATCATTACTTAATATTAGACTCTGTTCACTTAACAGCAGTTGCCGATGGAATGGGCGGCCATATTGATGGTGATGTTGCCAGCGGAATTGCTATAAATACTGTTCAACAACGATATGAAACAGAATATCTACAATTATCGGAAGAGTCTAGCTACGATGACTTACTAAAATTTCAAGAACGATTTTTATCTGACACAATATTAGAAGCCAATAAAAAGATTTTCATTGAAAATAAAGAGTCCAGTTCTTTTGATGGTATGGGAACTACAATTGTTGCTATAATTTTTACAAATAAACATGCCATCATAGCATGGGTTGGCGATAGTCGAATTTATTTATATCGAAAAGAAAAATTAGTACAAATTACACAAGACCACTCTCTTATAAGCGAATTAATGCGTTTCAATGTTTTTGTAGAAAAAGAACTTCTTTTCTTACAAAATAAAAACATAATAACAAGAGCATTGGGAATGAATGAAGATGTTACGGTAGATACGAAAATTCAGGAAATTTTTCTAAATGACATTTTTTTACTATGTTCCGATGGATTAACAGACCAAGTACAAGATAGTCAAATTGAAGAAATTCTTTCAGAAAATGAGGACAATCTTGCGGAAGCAGCAAGAAAATTAATTGATTATGCGAATTTTCATGGCGGACAAGACAATATTACTGTTACTTTAGCAAAAATCAAACAAGAAATAAGTGAGTCTAGCAAAGAAACAAGTAAAATTATACAAGAGACAAGTGAATCTAGTAAAGAAACAAGTAAAATTATACAAAATACTAATGAATCTAGCAAAGAAATAAGTGAGTCTAGCAAAGAAATAAATGAGACTAGTAAAAAAATAAGTGAAGCGGACAAAGAAACTAGTAAAATTATAAAAGAAACAAATGAAACTAGTAAAAAATCAAATGAGGCTCACGAAGAAATAAATGAGACTAGTAAAAAAATAAGTGAAGCGGACAAAGAAACTAGTAAAATTATAAAAGAAACAAATGAAACTAGTAAAAAATCAAATGAGGCTCACGAAGAAATAAATGAGACTAGTAAAAAATAAGTGAAGCGGACAAAAAAATAAGCAAAGAAAGTAATTAGCAGTGTTGCACTTTAAAAAAAAAATTACATTTTTCACATTAGGCTGTAAAGTTAATCAATACGATACTCAAATCATTCGTGAATCTTTTCTAGCTCATACCTATCAAGAAGTGAGTATAGACAACGACCCAGATATCATTATTGTAAATAGTTGCACAGTTACAGGGAAAAGTGATCAAAAAGTACGAAAATTAGCAAGAAGTTTAAAAAAAAGGCATCCTAATGCATATTTAATCGTAACTGGTTGCTATGCTGAAAGAGCAAGACAAGAATTAGAAAACATCCACGAGATCGACCTTATCGTAGATAACAAACAAAAATACGACATTCTTTCCCTTATTGATCCTAATTGTGCGAGTACAACAAAACAGAACATTATAAATCGTTCTGTCAAAGGATTAGAAGAGCACACGCGTGCATTTATTAAAATCCAAGATGGTTGTGAATCTTTTTGTTCCTATTGCATTATTCCTTATGTCCGCGGACCTATCCAAAGCAAAGATCAAGATATCATACTTCAAGAAATTGTTGAATTTCTTGAACACGGTATCAAAGAAATTGTACTCGTTGGTATTCATGTAGGAAAATATGGAAAAGAACGAACTTCACAAGGCGAACTATATGAACTCATTGAGAAAATTGACAAAATTTCTGGTGATTTTCGATTAAGACTCTCTTCAATAGAAATCAACGAATTAGACAATCATCTTCTACAGTTTTTAGCAAACAGCCGAATTATTACGCCTCACTTTCATATCCCTCTTCAAGCAGGTGATGACTCCACATTACAAAGGATGAACAGACATTACACTATAGATGCCTTTCTAGAAAAATGTGAATATATTCGTTCTTTATGGAAAAATCCTTCTTTTACAACAGATGTGATTGTAGGATTTCCAGGAGAAACAGAAGAACAATTTCAAAATACCCTCAAAACATGCCAAGTAGCAAAATTTTCAAAAATTCATATTTTCCCCTATTCAGATAGAACAGGTACTCCAGCCTCAAAAATGGAAAACAAAATCAATGAAGAAATCAAAAAAGAACGAGTCCAACGACTCACCAAAGTCGCCCATCAATTAACAGCTGAATATTTGGAAACATTCCTTCACAAAAATGTCCGAGTCCTAGTAGAAACACAAGAAAATAACATGCTTACTGGATTTAGCGATGAATATCAACGAGTCTATTTTCTAGGAAACATTCAATATAAAAACAACTTTGTTTTTGTAAACATCCAGCAAAAAAAAGACAACGCACTATACGGAATCATACAAAAATAATAAACTATATTCAAAGTGTAGGAAAACAATGCACTACTTAATAACAGGAACAGCGGGCTTTATTGGATTTCATTTAGCAAAGACCCTCTTAGACCAAGGCAATGTAGTAATTGGAATTGACAATCTCAATGACTATTATTCTGTAGAACTCAAGCAAGCACGCCACAATATATTAAAACAATACGCCCATTTTAAAGAATATATCATAGACTTATGCGACTACGACAAATTACAACACTGTGTAAAAACTACGAATCCCGAAGCAATATGCCATTTAGCTGCACAAGCAGGAGTCTTGTACTCCTTTAAAAACCCTCTTGCATACCAACGTTCCAATTTAGAAGGTTTTTGCAATATCATAGAAATAAGCCGTCAAATTGGACTTAATAAATTCGTATATGCTTCTAGTTCTAGTGTTTATGGTGGTTCAAGTGATTTACCTTATACAGAAACACAAGATGTAAATAAACCCATTAGCTTATATGCAGCCACGAAACGTTGCAACGAACTCCTAGCATACACTTATACTCATATGTACAATATGCAAACCATTGGACTACGATTTTTCACAGTATATGGTCCGTGGGGACGCCCTGATATGGCATTATGGAAATTTGCAGACGCTATCGTTTTAGATAAGAAAGTTCCCCTTTTCAATTATGGGAAAAATGATCGTGATTTCACATACATTGACGACATTATACGAGGCATACAAGCTGTTTTCACAACAAATATACATAACCAATTCGAAATATTCAATTTAGGAAATAATCGTTTAGAAAATATATGCACATTTGTAGAATATATAGAAAAAAATCTTCAAAAAAAAGCCAAAATAGAGCTCGTACCACCACAAATAGGCGATATAGCTCAGTCATTAGCAGACATTCGACATGCCAATGAAATATTAGGATATAAACCAACAACAAATATTGAACAAGGAATAGCTTCGTTTATTCAATGGTACAAAGAACAGGAACAAATTGTTCGCCCCATACGAGAAAAACGATAGGAGGAAATTTTATGAAAGGACGGCTGATACTTCTCTTCTTCTGGATGACAATCATACATGCTCAAACCATCTGGAAAGATCAAATCATATTTAAAACTCTACAATACCAGCCAAAAGCAAATGATCGTAGCTACGTCTTACTATATGCCCAGGAAGATCGAAAGCTCATTACCTTAGATGCAGAAACAGGCGAACGATTGGAAACACAATTTCTTCTAGGAGATGAAGATATATTCCTCCCCGTATCTAAAGACAAATTTTTACAACGCTCCGTGCTTTTTATAGGTCAAAAAACAAAAACAAATTGGGAAATTTCCATCTACCACTTTACAAGCAAAGCCTTACAACCCACAGGACCTGCATTAGTTCTTCCCGTAGAATGCCAACGCATCTTAGAAATTGTATATCAAAATGGATATCTCTATTATTTATATGAAGAAGAAGGGAAACTAATTTTAGAACGTAAAAATATACAATGTACTAACGTAGGACTCCCCACATTTTCTAATGAGAGTAGCGAACTTTTCTATGATTCTCAAATCGACGATTTTTTAGTAGAACGGAAATTTGCAGTTCTTCCTGATGGTTTAGATACAAGTGATGACTTAGTCATTCTCATCACAAAAGGAACAAGAGCACCAGAAAAAATTACTGCACGAAACTGCAAATGTGAAACAGTCGGAGTTCATTGCATCAAAGAATTGCCAGACAAAAGCATCAGCTTTACACCTCCAGCAGGTACCAATTTTCCCACGATTCTCATACAAGGTTCTATTCAAAATGAATACAAACTATATCTTATTGGATATAAAAATGAACAAACGTACATATATAAACGAAGCAAAATGGGAAATGAAGAAGAAGAGGACATAGAACTCGATACTATTCCTGTCTCAGGTGGCATCCTATACGCACCTCCTTTTCAATTAGTAGGCAATTGGTGGTTTCCTCTACAAAAACAAAATGGCGTCGACATGTTCAATTATTATGAACTAGATGGTGTACAAAAATATGCTTCTAACTATATAGAAACATATCCACTATACCTTTTAGGTGATAAAAATGACGAACATTTTATCTATGGTTTTTCTCCTAGTGCATGGAAAAAATACGCCTTAGGACGTTCTCTTAGCGATTGGGAAGAATATGGTGGTTTTCGAACATTAGAGACTGATAAAAAAAGCAAAAAATCACTTTGTTCGCTTCCTAATAAAAGTGCAGTTCAAGGAAAAATCATTGGCACACCCTATTCATATGGTTTACCTCCCATTGAAACGCTAGAAATCCCAGAAACAAACAACTTTTATTCTGAGTATGTGTATTTAAATACAAAGGAAAGTAGTCCCACATTTGCAGTGACAAGAAAATATTGTTTACAATATAATAAATACTACAATCCCAGAAGACGAACACAAGAAGAACAACAGTACGAATACAATCTTATTTGGGAAGCATCCTATGGCTTTGATCAAGAACTTCAAGGATTCTATCTTCCTTATCATGGGAAAAACACGCTTCTTGTGCATGCTGTGAACCAGCTCCATCAAATTTCATGTCAATTAGAAAAAGACGAAACAAGAATACAGACATTTCAATTCAATAATATTCTTATTCCAGATGGAATTGAATCAAAAGAATGGTATAAAAACGATCTAAAACATATTGTCCAAATGGAATCCTTAGGTCAATGGAATGAACAAAATTACTATATTATTCGCACAAAAAATAACATATACCAAGCTCTCATAGATAGTCAAGACATTTGCACACTCATACCAGCAACTAACGTTACAGGACCTATTCAAGAAATATCCTACTGTCAATTATCTGAAGATGGCACTACACTGATTTGTGGTGGAATCAACTTTTTACAGCGAGCATTCTTTGCTACCTTAGATCTCATTGCAGGAAAAGGAATGCCTCACTTTACAGGTGCAACATTCACTTATGTACAAGACATGAAAGAACAATACAATAGGAAACCCCAAAAAATCTTACAAAGAGGTGACCAATATTTTCTACTTACAAAAACAAACGATTTAGAAATATATGAAAAAACAAATGGAAAATTCCTCTATGCAGGAAATCTCACATTACCAGATAGTAAAATCAAAGATACAGAAATTTTAGATTCCATACTTTGGATTGTAGGCAACAACAAATTATACTCTCTAGATCTTCGCAACATTACTATGGGGTATTCCGTACAAAACCATTTTCAACAAAACAAAACAGAATGGGACATTGCCTTTCCAGAAGAACCCACATGCCTCACAAAAAATCACAATACCATATTTTTACACTTTCCTCAACAACTCCACGCATTCAATGGTTCACCAGAACTAGGCATACATCATAGAACACTCATCAACACAGAGAAAAAAATCAACTTGGGATTTCAAATACAAACTAGCAACACCTCCTATTATATAGCTGCTCATAAACAACTCTACACAGTGAATAAAAATAATCTTACACAACATGGTTCCCTTCCCATTTGGAAAACAGTCCATCCAGATATTTGTCAACTATTTCTATCGCAAGATAATAAAGAACTCTACTATTTATCGCAAGATGGCGAAGTAGGTGCTATTCAAACAAATGAATAATAATTTCTCTATTATTTGGTAATATACAATAAAAGGCATAGTCTTCAGTCTTGGAAGACTATGCCTTTTTCTAGGAAATCATTATGAAGAAAAAAAACAAACAAAAACATCGTACTAAAAAAGTGTCCTCTACAACGACAGACAATATTTCTACGCCATCTTCTACAACTACAGACACTCCTAATTCTATGGTGTCCAATAACGAAAAAAATTGCAAAGTATCCTCTACAACGCCCAACAATATTTCTACGCCATCTTCTACAACTACAGACACTCCTAATTCTATGGTGTCCAATAACGAAAAAAATTGCAAAGTATCCTCTACAACGCCCAACAATATTTCTACGCCATCTTCTACAACTAC
>JAGOMP010000074.1:0-776 GCA_017993505.1 Planctomycetota bacterium | reverse complement strand
AGACAAAGAAAAAGATGATCATAAAAAAACGTCTTCTACAACGACAGACACTTCTCCTTTCAAAACAAAAGCAAAAACAGATCAAAAACATACTAATATTGTATGGAATATTCTCTATTCCTTAATACCACTCCTTGGATTTTGGTGGGTAGATTCCCATTATGGATTAGAAGCTGGTTTAATTGTTGCCATAATTTTAGCTATCTTAGAAGTTCTTTGGTATCTTATTAAAGAAAAAAGATTAGAACCATTTGCTACTTGGAGTGCAATTTTAATCCTTATTATGGGAGGAATTAGTTGGCAATTCCAAAATGATGTATTTATCAAATTAAAACCAGCCATTTTAGAAAGTGTTTTTGCAGGCATATTTTTCTTTTCCAGTTTTATTAATAAACCATTTCTACTTGTAGTAGCTAAAAAACAGTTAGGAAATAATTTATCTGATTTCCAAATGCAACACCTTCGTAGTCTCAATTGGCATATTGGTATCTTTTTTCTCATTCATATTATGATTGCAGTGTATGCAGCATTATATACTAGCAATGACACATGGATGTTTCTCACAGGACCATTTTTTTATATCTTTTTTATCCTTTTTTTTATTATGGAATTTATTTTATCTAGATATAAATGGCACAGATATAACAAACGACTTCAATCTCAACACATTTTTTTACAATATCAAAGAAACATTATTAATAATATGAAGTATTCTACACATATAACTCAAGAAGAAATAATATCTGAAGAAATGCAAGAACAATAAAGACTATATG
>JAGOMP010000101.1 GCA_017993505.1 Planctomycetota bacterium | reverse complement strand
ATGGGTTTTAATCTTCTTCAAACCAATCCCATTGAAGATGAAGATTTTAATCAAACATGGTTGCCAATTTTTTATAAAAAAGAATCACACGGCTTTATTAATGATATTATTAACAAAGGAAAAATTATCCTTCAATACCAAGATGGTGTGAATAAGAAACTTATGAAGTGGCTTCCGGAAGAATTAGAATTTAATGGATATAAGGCAATTGTTGCCAATAATCCATTAAAAAATTCTGATGTTATGAAGAGCATTTGGGATGAGGAAAAGTACGATATTATGGTCTTCTATTCAAAGAGTAAATATAATGTTGGAGTATCACTCTTTACCACAAAAAAAGATGTAGATTGTTCAGCCATTGCCAAGAGGTATGGTGGTGGAGGACACGAGCAAGCTGCGGGATTTGGTGCAGATAGGGTTGAAATTAAGGATGGAAAACTAGAATTTATTGTTTAAGAAAAAACCGGCCAAACAGCCGGTTTTTTAATAAGATAATAGTATGGGATTATTTAAAAAGAAGAAACCACAATATATGCCACCTCCACCATTCAATCAATATGATTATCAAGATAAATTAGTACCATATTTAAAAAAAGTGTATATGGAACAAGCAAGTGCATCATATGTTGGTGGTTCATTGTGCATAAATTTAAATAGCATTAAAGGTATAGTATTTAGCAATTATATAAGAGACGAAGTAATATTTATATCTACAAGTGATGAAAAATGGAATGAAGAGGTGAGATTTTTTGCCGGTTTATGTTATATAAAATATAAAGGTGGTAATCAGGAAATGGTAGATGAATCTATTAAAAATTGTTTTTATATTAACTGAGCCAGAAAAATACCCAGTCTTTAGCTGGGTATATGAATGGCTTAATATATTAACCTTTTGAAAAGTTTCTACTAATTATATAGAAACGAAAAAGGGAAATGCTGGTAACATTTCCCTTCTTCTAAACAAACACAATAGGAATAGTATTGCGAATGTCTGAAAAATTAGTCACTTTTGACGAAATACAACACAAAGTTCTCAAAATAAGAATCTATCCAAACACAGAACAGACTACTCTCATCAATAAGACATTCGGCTCTTGCAGAAAACTCTATAATGAGCATCTTCAGGAAAGAAACGAATTCTACATAGACAATATACTTCCTATCAGATCAAAAGCAACCAAAACTGAAATCATTCAAGTATACAAAGCGTTCAAACCAAAAACTGAAAAAGAATGGAAAGAAATCTATCCTTGGATGAAAGAAGTTTCTTCTGCTGCTTTGCAGCAAGCAAGAATGGACTGTGACCAAGCTTTTGTAAATTTCTTCAAGTCTAATAATGGCTCTAGAAAAGGAAAATCTGGATTTCCAAAGTTCAAGTCTAAGCATAACAATCATCAAAGCTATAGAGAAGTGAATGTGAACAATAATTGTTCTGTGAATTTTGAAGAACGAAAAGTGAAGCTTCCAAAAGTTGGAATTGTAAGTTTCAAAGACAGAAAATTTCCTACTTGGTGGGATAGAAAGATCAAACTATGCTCGATGACGATTGAGAAGAACTGTTCAAAACAATACTCTGTAGCAATTCTTTTTGAAGTTCAGAAAGCAGTTCATAAGATTGAAAATAGAAAAGAATCATTAGGTATGGACTTTAGTCCTGCCGAAATGTATGTAGATTCAGATGGAAAGTCTGGAAAAGATTTTGGATATGTAGCACAAAAACAAGCACATCATAAGCAACTCAAAAAACTTTCAAGACGATTAGCTCGAAAGCAAAAAGGCTCTAAAAATCGAAACAAGGCGAGAATCAAGCTTGCAAGATTAGAAGAGCATGTTGCTAATAGCAGGAAAGATTGGATTGAAAAAGAGAGCTTGAGATTAGTGAAGTCTTACAAGAAAATTGTAGTTGAAGACTTGAACTTGAAGGGAATTTCAAAATTCTTAAGAAATGCTAAGAATATGAATGACACTTCTTGGGCAACATTTGTTTCTCGACTTCAAGCAAAAGGACAAGACTACAATTGCAATGTTGTGAAAACAGACAGATATTTTCCAAGTTCAAAACTTTGTAGTAAGTGTGGCTGGAAATATGAAAACTTAAAACTTTCAGAAAGAAAGTGGACTTGTCCGAATTGTGGGACACACCATATTCGTGATATGAATGCTGCAATCAATTTGAAAAATTATGTACCGTTGGAAGAACGGAAACTTACGCCTGTGGAGAGTGATAAAGTTGCAAACTTGGCAATGCTTGCATTGCAAGCAACCGAACTCGATGAAGCAGGAAGCACTACAGGCGACTCGGTGCAAGAATGTGCTAAGTCTTTAGCTTAGCACAGGCTTCAAAATCCGCAGGCAGCTATAGATTTAATTTTCAAATATCTTGTTGAATAAATGTTTTTTAAATAAAATATCATCTTTGTTAGCTTGTGCAAATTCTTTTTCTAAATCAACATCTGATTTATATTTTCTATATACTATTGTTAAATCATCGTTAGATAAACGAACGGTTGATAATTCTAGATTATAATATCTTTTTATATTTGATGTCAATAAAGATATTATTCTAATCAAATCACGTTTTTGAAAATTATATTGTATATCAAAACGCCATCCAAAACGTTTACTTCCAAAACCATCACTTATTTCATCAAAAAAATCCTGTACAGTACATGCTATATCTATTTTTATATATTCATAGCCGGGTTTATTACTGTAATCTGTTTTAATATTATAGAATAAAAATTTTTCTTCTAATTTTGAACAATATTTATCCAATAAGTCAATTTTGTTATTTTCTTTTACTTCATCTTTATCATTCATGGCATCCTGTTGTTGCGATATTGCAGACCAAGAAATACCATTTTTAAATATAAATTTAACCTTCTCTTCTATTTTTGAAAGTAGTTGTTTTAATGTTAATTTTAAGGTGTTAAAAACAAAATTTGTTGATTTTATTTTAACAAAAAGATTTAAACCACTCATTTTGAATTTGAAACCTATATCTACATTATTCTGTTTGATCTCAAATTCAGCTCCGTTATAAACAATTTTATTACCAGACATTCCCGGATCATATATAGAGTACTGTATGTTGCGCGCCAGTTTTTCATCGATATCTAACCCATTTCTTCTAAGT
>JAGOMP010000073.1 GCA_017993505.1 Planctomycetota bacterium | reverse complement strand
TTTTAAATGTAAAAAAAAAATATAAAAATGAAAATTTTTTTTTTGAAAATTTACTTTAATTTAGATTTTATTATAAATTAATTTTCTATTTTTGTCAATCATTTTTTTTTTTTTTCTTATCTCTCTTGAAAAGATAGAAATATATTTTATTAAAAAGTATATTTTCATAATATAAAAACAAAAATGTATTATGACAAATAAAGAAAAATTTTGTATAAATATTTTTTTATAGAGATTGTATTTATATTAATTTATATAAAAATTGAAAATAATCTATTTTTTATTAAATTTTAGGAGATATTTGTGAAATTTTTTCCACGAAAAATTTTTTTGATTTCATTTTGAAAAGATTTTGTATCTTGAAACCTTGCTTTAGGGTTTCTGTTCATGGCTTTATTGACAAGGGCAATGACATCTTTTGGCAAATCTACAAGGTTTTCAATAGGTTCAGGAGGATATGTAACAAAATGGTCTAGGAGTTCGCACAATCTTTTTATTCGTACGTTATTATATGGTGGGACTCCAGCTAGCATATGATACAAAGTTGCACCAAGGGAATAGATGTCAGCTAAATGATTGACGCTACTTGCATCTTCGATTTGTTCAGGTGGCATGTAGCGTGGTGTTCCTAATGTATCTCCCATGATAGTAAAGCCACTCTCGTTTAAAAATTTGACCATTCCCATATCTATGAGTTTGACTTGCAAAGGTTCTAATACAACTAGCATGTTAGATGGTTTGATATCTCGGTGGATAAATCCTAAGTTGTGGCTATAGGTTAAGGCTTCTGCAATGTCTGAAGTGATGGTCAATGCTGTTTTGATATCTAATTTTTTTTGTCTATGAATGATAGAGGACAAAGTTTTACCTGGTACAAATTCTGAAACTAAATAAGGGCGTTCTTCTACCATTCCTAAGTCATAGACTTTTAATAAAACAGGGTGATTTAAACTCGCACATACACGTGCTTCTTTTAAAAAGCGTCGCACCATCATAGGATCTGAGGCAGCTGTACGTTTTAAAACTTTGATGGCAACTATTTCATTTGTAGCTTCTTTTTTTGCTTTGTAGACTACGCCTAACCCTCCAGAGCCGACTTCTTTTATGAGTTCATATCCATCAAAGAAAAGAGGCAATTCTTTTTCTTGTTCTCTAGCTGGGATTTGAGCTACATTCATTTTTACTTCAATTTTTGTGTCGCCCAATAAAAGCACATCATCATTTTTTAAACGTCTAGGTGTGTTGATTCGAACATTATTTAAAAATGTTCCATTGGTGCTTTGTTGATCTAGTATATAAAAATTGTCTTGTTCATAATATACTTTACAATGAATACGAGAAAGTTTTCGATCTTTTAATGGTAAAGAACACATAGGACTACGACCAATAGTTAATTCTTCTTGTTCTTGAATAACACGATTGATTTGACTTTCTGGTGCGTATATATATAATGTTGCTTTCATTATCAAACCTCATAAGCTAAATCAATCAATTTTGTAATTAAATCTTGATAGGAAATGCCAGAAGATGCCATTAATTTAGGATACATACTAATGGCAGTGAATCCTGGAATTGTATTGATTTCATTAATATATAATATTTGTGTATCTTTTTCTAATAAAAAATCGATGCGTGCAAAACCAGCACAATCTAGAGCTTTATAAGCTAATGCCGCAAGATGTTGAATTTTATTTTGCATATTTTGATCAATGTTTGCTGGAATTAATGTTTGACTTTTCCCAGAATAATATTTGGCTTCATAATCATAAAATTCATTGCCTGCGATAATTTCTCCTACAATGGATACATTTAAGTCTGTATTTCCTAATACTGCACATTCTAATTCTTGCCCTTGGATTCCTTGTTCAATTAAGACTTTAGTATCATGTTGAAAAGAATTTTCTACAGCCTCTTTTATTTTGTTTTTATGAGAAACTTTAGTAACTCCCACACTAGAACCACCATTCGCAGGTTTAACAAATATTGGAAATCGCAATTGCGATTCAATTTTATTTTGACACTCTATCATATTATTTTGCCAATCTTGTTTTTTAAAAAAGACAAACGGTGTGTTAGGAATTTGATTAGCAGATAAAATTTGTTTGGCAATGACTTTATCCATACAGATTGCCGAGGAAAGAACACTCGAACCTACGCAAGGTATGTTTGCTATTTTACATAAACCTTGGATGCAACCATCTTCTCCTAAAGCACCATGCAAAATAGGAAATACAACGTCTATCTTTTGTGAAATTTTTTTCCCACCTGTTTCTAAATCTATTAACCGACTTTGTGTATAGTCTAATAAAACTTTTTCCCATTGTCCCACTTGTAAATTTTCTACTAATTTTCCGCGTTTTTTTACAAGTTCGTTAGGGGTATCTATCCAATACCATTTTCCATCTTTGCACCATAAAACAACGAACACTTGAAACATATCTTGATGGATCGTTTCCCATAGATAGGAAGCAGATGTTAAGGACACTTCATGTTCACTACTCTGGCCACCACATAATAATAAAACATTCCTTTTTTTCATACATACTCCTTGTGAAAAACATTATAGTATTTTTATTCAAAAAAGTAAATTTTGTTTTTCATTGATTAATAGATAAGAATATTTCCCAATATTTTCCAATATTTTTATTACTGTTGTATTTTACATTATATTGTTACTTTTGTTTCTTATTACTATTGTATTTTGCATTATAATGTTGCTTTTGTTTGTTATCACTGTTGTATTTTGCATTATAATGTTGCTTTTGTTTGTTATCACTGTTGTATTTTGCATTATAATGTTGCTTTTGTTTGAAAAATGGCTTGTTTCCAACCATGGTATAGAGCAGTTCTTTGTTGTTCGTTGATTTTGGGAGTGAATGTTTTTTCTATAGTACGGATATTTTGTAAATCTTTAGGATCACTCCAATAGCCTGAACCAAGACCAGCCAAATAGGCAACGCCCATAGCTGTTGTTTCTGTAATTTTAGGGCGATGGATATCTACATTGAGAATGTCTGATTGAAATTGCATGAGAAAATTATTAGCTGTGGCACCTCCATCAACATTTAATTGTGTAAGGTTGACGCCTGATTCTTCCTGTATAGCATTGACAACGTCTTTTGTTTGAAAAGCAATAGATTCTAAGGTAGCTCGAACAATTTCCTTTCGTCCTGTCCCATGAGTCAGGCCAGTGATAGTTCCCCGTGCTTGGCTATCCCAATACGGTGTGCCTAAACCTGTAAAAGCAGGAACAAAGTAGACGCCTTTTGTATCTGATATGGATTGAGCAATTTCTTCTGTTTCTTCGGCGTTTTGAATGATTTGCAATGAATCTCGTAGCCATTGGACTGCTGCACCAGCTATGAAAATAGAACCTTCCAATGCATATATTGGTTTTCCCCAAGCATCGCATGCTAATGTTGTTAAAAGACCGTGCGAAGAAATCGTTTTTTTATCTCCTGTATTGATGAGAAGAAAACATCCTGTGCCGTATGTATTTTTTCCTGTACCGCTTTCCCAGCAACCTTGACCATACAATGCTGCTTGTTGATCACCTGCCATGCCACTAATAGGCACCATTACATCTAATTCTGGTATTTCTGTTATGCCAAAAATTCCAGATGATGGCTTAACTTCTGGCATCAAACTTGAAGGAATATTAAATAGATCAAGGAGTTCATCATCCCATTGTTTCTTATTGATATCGAATAACATAGTACGAGAGGCATTTGTGTAATCTGTTGCCCAAGATTTGCCACCAGTAAGTTTATATAAAAGCCAAGTGTCCATTGTTCCAAAACATAATTCTTCGTTTTTTGCCTTGTCTAAACAATGGGGAACGTTTTTTAAAATCCATGCAATTTTTGTAGCAGAAAAATAGGAGTCGATAATTAATCCTGTTTTTTGTTGTATTGTATCTTGGTAATTTTTATCTCGAAGTTCTTGACAAAGGGAAGAGCCGCGACGGCATTGCCAAACAATAGCATTGTATACTGGTTTGCCTGTGGCTTTGTCCCAAATTACTGTTGTTTCACGTTGGTTTGTGATTCCGATAGAATGGATATTTTCAGGCGTTAAGTTAGCTTTTCGTAGACAATCTTTGATTACATGAATAGTTGTATTCCAAATTTCCATAGGATCATGTTCTACCCAACCAAGCTGTGGATAGATTTGTGGAAATTCATGATAGGCTCGACTGATAATTTCTCCTTGTTGATTTATCAGAAGAACAGTATTACCAGTTGTGCCTTGGTCTATTGCCATAATAAATTTTTGCATACTAGCTTCCCTTTGATCAAATTTTTGATTTATAAAATTTCACAACCTAGCAAACAGAGTATTCAACATTTTCTTGTTGCTTTGAGCAAATTTAATCTGCTCTGGACAATTTTTCATCAATTTGCTCTGGCAATGGCTTCAAAGTTAAAAGTTTGCTTTATGGCAATTACTCTGGAGTAATTTTCAATTCAATTTTCAATTACTCTGGGGCAATTTTTACTTTGTACTTAGTTGCTTTTTGTAATTACTCTGAGGTAATTTGTGCTTAGTTTGCTTCTTGCAATTACTCTGGGGTAATTTGTAATTTGTGCTTTGAACTTATTTTTTCTCTGAATTTGCTCTAGCGAGTATCAGATAAATGCTCTGGGCGAGTGTCCGACACTTTTTTTCGAATGTCCGACACTTTTTTTATTGCTCTTTTGCTGGATTACTTGCTGTTAATAACAGAGAAGGTTTTCTACGTTTATATTTTTATAAAATTCTGTAGATTGTTCTGGTGTTGTCATGCAAGTGTATAATCCTAGATGTTCGAAGCCTCCAAGTTCTTGTGTGTGAGGTAAAAATTCAATGTACATTCCACCTATGTCACCAGTATGAAAAAGAATATTACAAGCAGGTTCTCTACCTATTTGTAACATGATTTCCAGAATATTTTTGCTGATAATATGAAATGCATTTCCTAGTTGTTCTAAAACATTAGATGGTATTTGATGTAAATATTGAACATTGGTATCGTGAAAAACAATAGTTGTTTCTAGTGGTCGTTTAATACAGAAAGGTGTTAATACAGTTAAATCTTGTTCTTTATGAATAATTAAATTTTCTACGGGATTTTGTTGTAGCAATGTGCTAAATCCATATCCATTTTTTTTATAAAAAGAAATATTTTGTTCAACAGAAGGTGGCAAAATATTTGTATGAATAATTTGAAGATGACCATGTTCTAAAGAACTACCTACACGTTTCCCAAAATTTTTAATTATAGATACATAACCTCGGAAGGGTGGGAAAAGAATAGGTGCTGGGCTATCTTGTGTTAATAGATGTTTTTCTAATGCTGCTAACCTTTGTAGACAAATAGCAATATCACTAGGTGGCATGTTATATAATTCTGCGTCATGGTCTGTACTCAACCATTGTAAAAAATGCATTCCATTAACATTGCTTTTATCTTCTACAATACCCCATGAATCAATTTGAAATGGAAATAGTATAGGATATAAATTTTCATTGATGAATGTATGACCTTGACTTAAAGGAGCAACATCCCAAATTTTTGTTGTATTTCCTTGGCATATAGGACATGAAGTAGCACCTGATGCTGGTGTGGGAGGTATTTTTTCATAAGGACGCTTAGATCGTGCAATGGAATAAATAATTTTTCGACCATTTCTAGGATCAAAACGAATCATTTGCTCAGGAAGATTTGCCAATAAATCTTTATCATCATGAGCATCTTGTAAAAGATTACGATAACTTGATTCGTGGATATTTTCTGTTTTAATTAAATGTTTTAAATGATTCATATAATTTATTACATTAAAAATAGTTTTAGAACTTTATTAATTATTATAAAAATTAAATTTTTAAAAATAATTGTAACAATTTACTTTGTAGTTTTTATTATAACATAATCTATATATTTTTCAAAAGATTTTTCATAAAACTCCTTAGAACAGAGGATTTCCTACAATATAGTAAACTTTATTCCAAAAAAATTTCATGAAAAATCTATAGGCATTTTATTTTCTCCAATAGATCGTGATTTTTCACGATACCATGTTCCAAAAATAATCTATTTTATAAAATTGCGGAAATACCAGCTCCAAAAATGGGTGCTTCTTGTAAAAAAGAAGGTTGGATCAAAGTTTCTATGTTATATTGATTTTTATATTCTCGGGGCAGTGGTTTCATACAATCTTCTAAATGTTGTAGTACTTTGTCTTGGAATACATTTTTATATGCATCTTCTTTCCATATATGTGCAATGCGTTGTCCTAAAATGATTTTATTCCAAAATTGCTCTTTATAAGGACACATTGGTAATATGCGTTGGCGAGCAGGCAAAAGATAACATTGGCTTGTTCCAAAAATCAATATTTGCATTCTATCATAGAAAAGTTCAGCTAAATGTAAAGCTGCACTTTCTACTAATTGTTCTGCCAAAGAATCATGCTCTAAAGAACGTTCAAAAATTTGACCAGCGTTGAAATTTTTACCTGTTTTCCCATTATACTGTCTTGCTATGCCTGCCATGGAAATCATTTGTTCAAATGTTTTTCCACTACCAGTGACCATTTCCCAAGATTTTGGTAGCCAAGGTGCATTGTCTAAAGATAAAACTTTGTTTTGTATTTTCAAAGCATCTGCAATGCCAGTGCCTATTCCTAAATATAATGCATTTTTTGTGTTGCGGAATTGACCATGGACATGGTATTCTTCGCCCAATCCACAATAATCTGCATCACTTCCTAAACAATGAATGGGATTTTCTAAGTATACATTTTGTTGTTGTAAAATTTCTGTCAATGTATGTAAAAATTTAGGAATACGAGGTCCATTTGCCATCACTGCAATGCCTTTTTTGTCTTCTGTTTTGATTCCAGGCATACCAATTCCCACACGAACTGGTTGATGAGCACTATATTGGCAAATAAGTTTTGCTGCAGATTGGATAAAAATAAGACCATATTCTTTTTCTTGGTCTGTGAGTTTAATATTGTTTTCTTTAAATTCTTGCAATTGTTGTTGCAAAGGAATAATTTGAAATTGTTTTTTCCATTGCTCGTTATATATAATATCTGTAGGTAATTTATGAGCAGAAATGAGTTTTTGTTCTACATTGATTTCTAAACTCGTTCCTCGTATTTTTGTTGCTCCGCCATCTAGTCCAATAATGTTCATAGCGTATAACTTTTAGTGGTCATAGGCGGAAACTCGTATCTTGCTACAGGAAAGAAGCTTACTTCAGTTTTCCTATGCCACTACCTTTCTATATTAATATCTGCACGAGATTCCAATAATTTAATATTGTTGAATTCTATAGGAATATTTACGTTATAGCCAAACAGTTGCAGATTCTCTGGTTTGTATGCTACATAGAAAACATATCTATTTATTTAATTATATAGTACCTTATCAAACAATCAGCATTCTTCATGAGATTGTCTGTGTATTTTTAAATTTTTCAGAGATATATTTTTCAGGAAATATATTATAATTTTCAACAAATATATCATAATTTTTAATAAATATATTATATTTTACTAGATATATCATAATTTATAATAAATATATCATAATTTTCAATAGATATATCATAGTATTGTAACAAAACAAAAGAAAAAAACAACTCACAATATTTTAGACATTATTTTAAAAAAAACAATTTTTCATAAAAAATAGATTTTAGGTTTCTTATAATTTGCTATAATAGAATAGATAATTTTTATATCATTCCTTTTTTTTTATACAATCATTTAGGAGTGTATTTCGTTGATTGAATTAACAAATGTGCATAAAACTTTAGGAAATAAGCCCATTTTACAAGGTGTAAACTTACACGTAAAAGCAGGTGAAACATATGTGATCATTGGACGAAGTGGAACTGGAAAAAGTGTGACATTAAAAAATATTGTTGGGTTATTGCAACCAGATCAGGGCGAAGTTCGCATTATGGGTGAAAATATCAATAATATTTCTGCAAAGCGTTTTTATGAATTGCGAAAAGAAATGGGGGTTTTATTTCAAAATGGTGCATTGATAAACTGGCTCAATGTTGGTCAAAATATTTCTTTACCTCTAATAGAACATGAAAATTTTTCTGAAAATGAAATAAAAAAAATAGTAGCAGAAAAATTAGCACTTGTAAATTTACAAGGTGTGGAGCATTTAATGCCAGCTTCATTGTCAGGAGGTATGAAAAAACGTGTTGGATTAGCACGAGCCATTGTTCGCAATCCAAAAATTATTTTATATGACGAACCAACAAGCGGTTTAGATCCAGTAATGAGCAACCAAATTAATGAATTAATTTTAAGTTTACAAGAAAAATTGCATGTAGCTTCTATATGTGTGACGCATGATATGGGGTCAGCCTATATGGTAGGAAATAAAATTGGTATGTTGTATAATGGAAAAATTATTGCAGAAGGAACGCCTGAACAGATAAAAAATTCAGAAAATCCATATGTACAACAATTTATTCTTGGAAAAACAACAGGACCTCTGACAAAAGAAGCTAGTTAGATAGGAGAGTAGAATGGGTAATACCAGTCGTGATTTTATGGTAGGCAGTATCTTTTTTGGTGCCATGTTTTTAGTAGGAATTTTCACAGTTGTTGTTAAAGATTTACCAGCCTTACAAGGTCAAAAAGGAAGTCTTTCTGTAATATTTAATCAAGTTTCTGGCCTTGAAAGAGGTCATAAAGTCCTTGCCTCAGGTATGGAAGTTGGGCAAGTTACAGACTTAAATTTAATGGATGATGGAAGAGTAAAAGTAGACATTACACTCACAAAATCTTTAAAATTATATAAAGGCTATCAAATTAGCGTAAGAGATGCAAGTGCATTGGGTGGGAAATATATTAACATTGAACTTGGTGATTATACATCGGGTATTTTAGAAGTAGATCCCGTCAATTTTGTTTCAGAACAAGCTTTAACACCAGTAGAAGGAACAGCCCAACCCTCCATATTAGATGATCCTAATTTACGAGATGCTTTAGATTCTCTTAAACGAGTTGCAGCAAAAATTGATGCAGGCACAGGCACTATTGGTTTACTTGTCAATCAAAGAGAAATATATGATAGTATAGAAAAAGCAGCAGAAAATATTCGTGATATTACAGAGCAACTCCGTGGAACAGAAACTACTATTGGAAGATTACTCAACGATACAGAACTTTTTGCTCGCATTGATAAAATTGTCAAAAATGTAGAAGAAATTTCTGATAATTTGCGAAAAGGTGAAGGAACTATTGGAAAACTATTGGTAAAAGACGAAATCTATAATGATTTACGTTTAACAATCCAAAATGCCGATAAAGTCATGGCAAATTTAGCCAATATTACAGAAGATGTAAAAGCAGGCAAAGGAACAGTGGGAAAACTTTTTATAGACGATAACGTATACAATGAGCTAGAACAAACCCTTGTTGATGCACGTGCCATGATGAAAAACATCAATGAAATCGCAGTACAAATTTCCAATGGAAAAGGTACATTAGGAAGACTAGTGCAAGACGAGTCCATGGCAGAAAACCTTAAAAATACATTGTCCAACATAGACGTAGTTGTAGCACGATTAAAAACAGGCGAAGGCACAGTAGGTAAACTTCTTGCTGACGATGAACTTTACAACGAAGTAAAACGAGCTGTTAAAAGCTTGTCTGATTCTATAGAAGACACACGAGAACAAGCTCCCATTAGTGCTTTTACTGGATTACTTTTCAAAGCATTTTAATATATAAACAATAAAATTGCAGTTGCTATGAGAAAAAACATTACGTAAATAGAAAAAGGGCTATTTTTATTCAAAATAGCCCTTTTTTTATGAAAAAAACTCTAGGTATTCCAGTGACTTTTAAAATATATTCAAATTCGAAAATAACTCTGGGGTATTTTTCAGTGACTTTCAAAATATATTCAAATTCGAAAATAACTCTGGGGCATTTTTCAGTGATTTTCAAAATATATTCAAATTCGAAAATAACTCTGGGGTATTTCCAGTGACTTTCAAAATATATTCAAATTCGAAAATAACTCTAGGTATTTCCAGTGACTTTCAAAATATTAGCTTTTATCAAAATAACCCTTTTTTTATGAAAACAACTCTGGGGTATTTTCAATGACTGTTAGAATATTTTCTTTTGACAATGTTTATGATATATCATACAATACGTAGAAAAGTAATCCTAAAAAGAAAGGAATTCGAATGGCAAATCAACCTTACATCTATACAATGCAAGGACTGACAAAACGATTCTCAGGACGAGAAGTATTAAAAAATATCTGGCTTTGTTTTTTCCCAGGAGCTAAAATTGGAGTGATTGGACAAAATGGTGCTGGGAAAAGTACATTATTAAGAATTATGGCTGGATTAGACAATGACTTTGATGGTCAAGCTCAGCCAGCACCTGGAACGAAAATAGGCTATCTACCACAAGAACCACAATTAGACCAAGATAAAAATGTACTTGAAAATATTATGGAAGCAGTCGCTCCTAAAAAGGCTCTTTTAGATCGATTTGAAGAAATTTCCCATAAATTTTGTGAAGAAATGAGTGATGATGAGATGAATAAACTCATGGACGAACAAGGGAAACTTCAAGATCAAATCGAAGCAGAAAATTTATGGGATTTAGACCGAGAAATAGAAATTGCTATGGATGCTCTTCGTTGTCCTCCTTCAGAAAGTTCAGTGACTACATTATCTGGTGGAGAAAAGCGTCGAGTTGCTTTATGTCGTTTGCTTCTTGAAAAACCAGACATGTTGCTACTAGATGAACCAACAAACCATCTAGATGCAGAATCTGTTGCATGGTTAGAACGATATCTCCGTGAATATCCTGGAACTGTTATCCTAATCACTCACGACCGATATTTTTTAGATAATGTTACAGAATGGATTCTTGAACTAGAAGGTGGAAAAGGTCTACCTTGGAAAGGCAATTATTCTTCTTGGTTAGAGCAAAAAGATTCACAATTAAAAGAAACAGAAAAACAAGAAAGCACACGCCAAAAACAATTACAAAAAGAATTGGAATGGGTAAGACAATCTCCTAAAGCCCGTCAAAGTAAAGGGAAAGCTCGTCTCAAAGCATATGAAAGTCTTTTAGCAGAATCTGAAGGACAAGAACGCACTCCAGGGCCTTCTCGTATCGTGATTCCACCAGGTCCACGTTTAGGAAATTTTGTTCTAGAAGCTAAAAATTTAACAAAATCATATGGTGACAAGCTTTTATTTGAAAATTTCAGTTTTCAAATTCCACCAAGTGCAATTGTTGGTGTAGTTGGACCAAATGGTGCTGGTAAAACAACGCTTTGTAAAATCATCACAGGTCAAGAAGAGCCTGACAGTGGAAGCATTCGACTCGGTGAAACAGTAACTATGGCATATGTGGATCAAACCCGAGAAAAATTAGATGATGAAAAAACAGTTTGGCAAGAAATTTCTGATGAAATGGAAGAAATCAAGCTTGGCAACCGTTTTGTAAAAAGTCGTGCTTATTGTGCCTCCTTCAACTTTCGTGGAGCAGACCAACAAAAATTATTAAGCAAACTTTCAGGCGGAGAACGAAATCGAGTTTTACTTGCTAAAATGCTTAAAAAAGGTGCAAACTTCCTACTCTTAGACGAACCTACAAATGATCTAGATGTAGACACATTACGAACTTTAGAAGATGCTATCATGGAATTCCCAGGTTGTGCCATGGTCATATCTCACGACCGATGGTTTTTAGATAGAATTGCTACTCATATTATCTCTTTTGAAGGAGATAGCCAAGTTACATGGTTTGAAGGCAACTACAATGCCTATGAAGAATTTCAAAAAGAAAAACTTGGTGATGAGTACAAAGGTCCAAAACGAATTAAATATCGAAAACTCAAAGCATAAAATAAAAAAAGTATCAGACATATACTGCCTTATGTATATGTCTGATACTTTTTTGACATCAATGTATGCATACATTGAAAAATAATACAAATTTAAAAATATAAGATCTATAAATTAAAAATATCGAATTCCTAAATTAAATTTAATAATCTCATACATTGAAAAATTATCGAATTCCTAAATTAAAAATTATCGAATTCCTAAATTAAAAGTAATAATCTCATACATTGAAAAACAATACAAAATAAAAAAATATGGAATTTCAAAATAAAAAAATAAAAATTAATAAACAACCTTATATATTTGAAAAACAAATTGGACAAGGTAGTCATGCTCAAATTTGGATTGCAAAAGCTCACTTTTATCCATACCAACAAATTATTATAAAAGTAGCACAAACGCCACAAAATACACCTGCAGAACGAGTACTCAATGAAAGTAAATATTTGCAATCCTTTCGAAGCGTACATATTCCTAAACTCCTAGATCATGGTCATTGGAATGGTTATCCTTGGCTTGCCATGCCTATTTATCAACCACTCACTCTATATTTTAAAGAAGATAATAAAATACAAACAACAACTCCAGAAGATTTTACTCATTATCCAGAAAATGTTTCTAAAGTTGATTTAAAAACAAGAGAAAATGTTGTTACAGATATTATTCATCAAATAGGGACTGTGCTATCATTGCTGGCTGAAGCCAATACTATACATGCCGATATTAGCCCTGGCAATATTATGGAAAATACACAATCTCATTTAGAAAAGCACTATATTTTAACAGATTTTGGTGCAACATATCATTTACAATCACCTCCAATAAAAACATATGGAAGCTTGCACTTTACAGCACCAGAACGATTTCTAGGGAAACCGCATATTACTTCTGATGTATTTTCCTTAGGGAGTTTATGTTACTACATTTTAACAGGAACAACACCTTATTTTGGCAAAGACTCTAAAGAATATTGTCTGAATGCATTGGAACGTGATGAAATTTCTCCTATGTCTCAAATACCAGAAATAAATCCTACTCTCAATAAACAAATTCAAGAAATGATTCGATATAAGCCAGAAAATAGACCAGACCCAAGAGAATTTCCTAAAAAAACATAAAATTTAAATTATGAAATTTATAAAAATTTTTTAAATTATAGATAGATTAAAATATATAATATGACTATGAAAATATAACATGACTATGAAAATTGGAAATATACAAGTAGATCATCCTTTTATATTAGCTCCTTTAGCTGGAATTACAGATTCTACATACCGCCGTCTTATGAAACGCCACGGTGCCTCAGTTGTAATTTCTGAACTCATCTCTGCCAATGCCATTCATCATACTTCTCTTAAAACAATGGACATCATGGAATTTACAGAAGAAGAACGCCCCATTGGAATCCAAATTTTTGGCTCGGAAGAAAATCTACTTTTACAAGCTGCTCTTTGTGCCCAAGATAAAGGTGCAGACTTTATTGATATCAACTTAGGTTGCTCTGTTCCAAAAGTTGTAAAAAAAGGGAGTGGAGCTGCACTCACACATGATTTAAAAAAATTAACACATATCCTAGAAACATTAAAAAAACATTTACAAATTCCTTTAACAATAAAAATACGACTTGGTTGGAACGAAAATAAACAAAATGCACAAGAAGTCACTCATATTGCACAAGAAACAGGTTTAAATTGGGTAGCCATACATGGGCGATATAGTGAACAAATGTATTCTGGGCTTGCTAATTGGAATGCGATTGCAGAAATTAAAGCAAATTCCACAATCCCTATTATAGGAAATGGTGACATTACTACTCCAGAAATTGCTTTACAACGATTACAAGCCTCCAAAGTAGACGCATTGATGATTGGACGAGCGTGTACAGTCAATCCATTTATTTTTCAACAAATGCTTCAATATTATCAAACTGGTACATACAACATACCTACAGAACAAGATTTACAAAACCTTATCCAAGAACATAAACAACTTATGCAACAAGAATACCATCCTATGCAAATACTCACATTAGGACGCAAATATTTTTCATGGTATGCAGCAGGTAAAAAAGATTGTCGCCGATTTCGTAATGAACTTTTTCGCACGCAAGATTTAGAAAAATTTTGGAATATTGTAGAAACATACTTCACACCAAAACAAGAAAACAACATGGGAAAATAAAAAAATTTTTTCCTTGACTTTTTACCATACCATGATATAATAGATACATATTCTAAAAATGGTGGCATAGCTCAGTCGGTAGAGCAGCAGAATCATAATCTGTAGGTCAGGGGTTCAAATCTCTTTGCCACCATAAAAAAAAACTTATTCTATTTTATAATAATTAAGTTTTTTTAGATAATCCAAAAAATGGTGGCATAGCTCAGTCGGTAGAGCAGCAGAATCATAATCTGTAGGTCAGGGGTTCAAATCTCTTTGCCACCATAAAATTTACACTAAATTTAAAATAAGAAACCTCGCCAGAACAACATTGCCTCCCCATAGCAAATTTCCACTCCCCAGAGTAAATTTTCACCTTACACATTTTCACACATTTATGCATTTCTACGCGTTTTCTTATTCATTCATGCATTTCTACGAATTTCTACTCGTTTTAATATATATTTACGCATTCTATGTAATTATATGCATTTTCATTTCTATTAACGCATTCTACGTAATTCTATGCGTTTTCGTATTCATTTACACATTAATAACTTTTCTTCCCCACCCTGGAGCAATTTTGCTCAGAGCGATTTTACTTTCCCCAGAGTAAATTTTACCTCCCCAGAGCAAATTGCCTCCCCAGAGCAAATTGCCTCCCCAGAGCAAATTTTACCTCCCCGGAGCAATTCCCCAGAGCAACATTGCCTCCCCCAGAGCAATTCCCCAGAGCAATTCCCCAGAGCAACATTGCCTCCCCAGAGCAAATCCCCAGAGCAATTCC
>JAGOMP010000072.1 GCA_017993505.1 Planctomycetota bacterium | reverse complement strand
ACAAGCAATGTTATTGGTTTTCTAAAAGAACTTACTCAAATAAAAAATACCAATGATTTTTGCAATAAAATTATACATGATTTTAATTTAGATTATTATATTGATAATTATATTAATGATTATCAATATAGATGGATACCAGCCCCGCCAATACCTGCCCCGCAGGGGGCTGTATACTTAAAAATTTATTATTCAAAAAATTATTCTTGTATTTTTAATAACTGTAGTTATATATAATTCTAGTTATACAATAAAGAATAAAAAAGGTTTTTCACTAAATTTTATAATTTTTGAAAACACCTTTTTTATTTTTTTTATATATTTAAACCACAATTTCACCCAATAACTAAAATCTATTCAACACTTTTCACAAAACTTTTTTTTATTATAATCTATTCTTATAATCCACATTTCATTCTACATTTTCACATCATTTTCCTATTTATAATATTTATAGTCTATATTTTTTTGGAAATTTGAATCTATAAAGCTTTCTATTTTATTTTATATCTAACCTCCTTTTCGGAAACTGCCTACCTCTCTAAATCCATATTTATTTACAAAAAAAACATCTTTTCTTGTCTGAATCAGTATTTTTTTATCTCTTGTATATATTGCTATTATTTTGCATTGCATGATTTATATGATAAATTTTTTGTCAATATTTGTAAGATAGGTTCAAATCTTTTATCAAATTCGTCTTTGAGTCTTTTATCAAATTCATTTAATAAATCATTTGTTATATTTTTTTTTAATTTACTTTCTAATCTTGTTTCCAACCTTTCTTCTAATCTTGTTTCCAACCTTTCTTCTATCCTTTCTTCCAGCCTTTCTTCTATCCGTTTTTCTATTCTTTTTTCTACATCAGTATCTATTTTATTATCTATCATATGTTCTTTTGGAGGGAAAATTTTATCTTGTATTTTTAAAACTTGGTTTATTTTCCTCATAGTTTTTAGACTAGGATTACAAATTCCTCGTTCTAATTTTGAAATGCCTGCCTGTGTTAATCCAGTAAGTTTTGCTAATTCTCTTTGTGATAAATTTTGTTTTTTCCTTGCTTGTCTTATTATATCCCCAAACATTATCATCCCTCTTATGATTTATAAATTAAAAACACAATTATTAAATTAAAAACACAATTTGTATTATATATATATACGTAAATATTATATAATAAAATATAATATAAATAAAGAAATATAAATAAAAAAAATAAAATATAACTAAAATTATTAAAATATGACTAAATTATTAAAATATGACTAAAATGTGAATAAAATATAATTAAAATATGACTAAAACTATTAAAATATGACTAAAACTATTAAAATATGACTAAAATAAATATTTTATTTTTACTTTATTTTTTTAAATTTATAAAAAATTTCTCTTGCATATTAAACAAAAATATTTATTTTCAAAAAAAAGTTTGTAAAAAAAATTTCTTTTTTAAGAATAGATTGACAAAAAAAATGTTTTTTTATACAATATATGTAATAAAAATATATAAGCAAAAGAAAATTGTAACCTTAATATAAGGATTTGTTATATAATGTATTTAATGTATTATTAAATCTTAAAGGAAGTTTGAATATGATAAAAGTTGGTATCAATGGTTTTGGTCGTATTGGACGTCAAATTGTTAGTGCTATGGTAGAGAAAGATGTCCTAGGTAAGAAAGTTGAAGTAGTAGCTGTTGTTGATGTAAGCACAGATGCAGATTATTTTGCTTATCAATTGAAGTATGATTCTATTCATGGTCGTTTCAAAGGTGAAATTCATACTGAAAAAAGTAATCCAGAACTTAAAGAAAATGATATTTTAGTTGTAAATGGTAATAAGATTAAATGTCTTATGGCTACAAAAAGTCCAGATGAATTGCCTTGGAAAGAATTAGGCGTAGAGTATGTTTTCGAAGCTACTGGTCTATTTTCTCAAGATACTCAAGCTCAAAAGCACATTGATGCTGGCGCTAAAAAAGTTTTACTCACTGCACCTGGAAAAGGTGATGGTGTAAAAACTATTGTAATGGGTGTAAATGAAAATGAGTATGATGATAGTAAACATCATATTATTTCAAATGCTTCTTGTACAACAAATTGTTTAGCCCCTGTTGTTCATGTTCTTTTAAAAGAAGGACTTGGAATTGAAACAGGTCTCATGACAACGATCCATGCTTATACTGCAACTCAAAAAACAGTAGATGGACCTTCTAAAAAGGATTGGCGAGGTGGTCGTGCTGCTGCTATCAATATTATTCCATCTAGCACAGGCGCTGCAAAGGCTGTTGGACAAGTTCTTCCAGTTACTAAAGGTAAACTTACTGGAATGTCATTTCGAGTTCCTACAGCTAATGTTTCTACAGTTGATTTTACTTTCAGAACTGAAAAAGACACATCCATAGAAGAAATTGATGCTCTTATGAAAAAAGCATCAGAAACTTATCTCAAAGGTATCCTCGGAGTTACTGATGAAGATCTAGTTTCTACGGATTTCATCCATGATTCTCGTTCTTCTATCTATGATTCTCTTGCTACACTCACAAATAATTTACCAGGAGAAAAACGTTTTTTCAAAGTTGTTTCTTGGTACGACAATGAATGGGGCTATTCTTGCCGTTGTGTAGATTTACTCCTTCACGTTGCAAAAGCATAGTAAAAAACGCTGAGCACCCTCAGTTGTTCTCATATAAGTTCCTGTTGTGTGCTACACAGTAGGAACTTGTTTATTTTAAGTAAAAAGAAGAAATTAGGAAAATAATTTATGCTGAAAAAAACAGTACGTGACATTGATGTCAAAAGTAAACGAGTTTTAGTCCGTTGTGATTATAATGTACCTCAAGATAATGAAGGGCAAATCACAGATGATCGTCGTATCCGCGAAACACTCCCTACTATTAAGTATTTGATGGAGCAAGGTGCTCAAATTGTTTTGACATCTCACTTAGGACGTCCTGATGAAAAACCTGAGGAAAAGGCACTCTATTCTTTGAAAGTTGTAGCTGATAGATTGAGTGAACTTTTAGAAATACCTGTAAAGTTTTATAATGATTGTGTAGGTGAAGAAGTCAAAGTAGCATTGCAAGACTTAGCTGACGGTGAAGTTGCATTGTTAGAAAATGTACGATACCACACAGCAGAAAAGAAAGATGCACTTGCATTTGGACGACAACTTGTTGAAGCTACTGGTGCTGTGTATTTTGTATTAGATGCTTTTGGAACAGCACATCGAAAAGATGGTTCTACATGGGGCGTCCCTCAATGTATTCCTGGGGTTATGGGTCTTCTTGTTGAAAAAGAAATCAAAACCATTAATGGCACTATGGAAGCTCCTGAAAGACCATTTGTTGGTATACTAGGCGGTGCCAAGATCAAAGAAAAAATTCCGATCATTGAAAATCTCATTGGTAAGGTAGACACTCTTCTTATTGGTGGTGGTATGTCTTATACCTTATTAAAAGCACAAGGTGGAAATGTTGGCAAATCTATATTGCAAGAAGAATATGTAGAAAAAGTCAAAGGCTATTTAAATAATGGCAAAACAGAAATTGTTCTACCAGTAGACATTGTTGCTGTCCCAGAAATTTCTGCTGAAGCTGATAAAAAGGTTTTCCCTTCTCATGATATACCTGAAGATAGAGAAGGTGTAGATATTGGTCCCAAAACAATTGAACTCTTCAAAAGTAAAATTGCTGGTGCAAAGACAGTTATTTGGAATGGTCCCATGGGTGTTTTTGAAATCGATCAATTTGCTAATGGAACGATGCAAATTGCTAAGGCAGTTTCAGAAACTGATTGTACAAGCATTATTGGTGGTGGAGACTCTGGAGCTGCTATTGAAAAATTAGGCTATGCTGATAAAGTTACCCATATTTCTACAGGCGGCGGTGCTTCTCTCCAACTTTTTGCTGGCAAAAAATTGGATGCTTATGAAGTGTTACAGGACGCATAATAAATATTGCAAAATGTAGAATACAAGATTATCCATGATTATTAAAAGGCAAGAATGAGTTCATTCTTGCCTTTTTTTAACATAAAAAGATTTTTTTCTTTCTATTTTGTATGTTTTTTTATATGATTCTATATATATGTTTTTTAACTTATTTTTTTTAAAATATTAAAAAATCGTAATATAAAAGGATTCATGATGTTAATTCATGTAAAAGAGATTCCAATTACAGGTCGAGATTATACAGGTACGATTGATGTTTTTGATATTGATTTACCAGAATATACATTTATTAGTCCTATTGAATTTCAATGCAATGCTCAAAAAAGTGGTCAAGATGTTCGGATTCGTGGAAAGGTAGATACAACGATTCAATTCGAATGTCAACGTTGTTTAGAACAATTTCCATTTGAGTTACATCCTAAGGTTGAGTTATATTATCAACCTATGCCAAATTATTTTCATGACAATCATGATTTGAATGAAAAAGATTTAGGGACTATTTATTATAAAAATAATATTATTAATTTGACTGAGGCACTTCGTGATACAATTTTATTAGACATTCCAATGAAACTTGTTTGTAAACAAGATTGTAAGGGGCTTTGTCAATATTGTGGAATAAATTTAAATGTTTCCACTTGTAATTGTAATCAACAACAAGTAGCTAAAAATAATCCATTTCAACAAATTTTGAATCAAATGAATAAAAAATAGATATGACTAAAATTCTGATTGTAAAATTGAGTTCTTTAGGAGATATTGTTCATACGCTTCCAATGGTATTAAATTTAAAAAAAGCGTATCCAGAATCTGAAATTCATTGGTTAGTGACTCGTTCTTTTGCGAATATTTTAAAAAATGTTCGCCAGATTGATAAAATTCATTTTTTCGAACGTGATCGTTGGCGTGGCATGAAAAATACAATATCTAATTTATCAGAAATTTGTGCACTTTTGAAAACATTAAAACAAGAAAATTACGATATTGTAATAGATTATCAAGGGCTATTTAGATCTGGTTTAGCTACTTTTGCAACTCGTGCACCACGACGAATTGGATTTCAAAATGCACGTGAATTTGCATATTTAGCGTATAATGAACGAGTTTTACCAAAAAGTATTCATGCAATTGATAAAAATGCAGAATTAACAACAAAGGTAACGAACCAACCTTGTATCATTCAATTTCCAGAAATCATTAATTTGAAAAATAAAGCAAAATCATTAAAAATTACAGATAACAAAAATTACATTGCACTATTGCCTGGTGCTCGTTGGGATTCTAAACGTTGGCCAATAGAAAATTTTCTTGCCTTGACGCAATTGTTACCCAATGAAAATTTTTTATTGCTTGGCAGTAAGTCAGAACAGCCATTAGAAGAATATTTTTCGGAACAACAGAATACAACTTCTTTGATTGGCAAAACAAGTTTATCTGAATTGGCAGCTATTTTGCAACAAACAAAAATAGCAATATGCAATGATTCAGGTCCCATGCATTTAGCAGTTGCTGTGAACACTCCAGTGATTGCTTTATTTGGTCCCACAGATTCTAAAAAAACAGGTCCTTATGGAGATCAAAATTTTGTTTTACAAGCAAACGTTCCTTGCCACCCTTGTCGTAATAAAGTATGTAAGAAGAAAGATTGGTGCATGAAAAAAATCACGCCACAACAAGTGGTAGATATTATTCATGATCTCCAAAAGTAAGTCTTTTTATTTTGCTTTTTATTCTTGTTTTGTTACAATAATTTATGTTGATATTCCTAATATAATCTTTATGTTGATATTCCTAATATAATCTTTATATAAAGGCTGAAGATATGAAATTTTTTTATATTTTAATATTGATATGTTGTCTTTTCGTACAAGTACAGGGACAATATATAGAGGAAGAAAGAGCAAGTATGTATGGTGCACAGATTCAAAGTAATGGATCTGTCACATTTACAGTGTATTCGCCTTTAGCTACGCAAGTAGAATTGCTTTTATTTTCCTATGCAAATGATTTGACTCCCAGTCAAATTATTCCTATGTCTAAAAGTGGCAATGATTGGACAGTGAATGTTCCTGGAATTGGACATGGCACATACTATATGTATCGTGCTTCAGGAAACCAAAATGTTTCTACTACTAAGCCATATGGCACGTTGTTTAATAAAAATCATTATTTAAATGATCCTTATGCATACCAAAACCAAAATGTAAAATATACAAATATATTCCAAAGTTTTCCTTATGTCCAAGCAACTTCATCGGTGTATGCTGGTGGTGGGAAAAGTATTGTATATGATCATACAAAAGATAGGCATCCTGGCAATGTTAAAATTGCTCGTAAAGATTTAATTATTTATGAAATGCATGTCCAAGATTATACTGCTCGCATTCAAAATTTAGATCCTTCAAAGCGTGGAAAATATTTAGGACTTGCTCAAAGCGGATTAAAAACTCCAGGCGGTCTTTCTGCAGGGATTGATCACTTAGTAGAATTAGGTGTAAATGCTGTAGAATTAATGCCCATTATGGAATATGATGAACTCACAGGCAACGAAGATGGGCGTTACAATCATTGGGGTTATATGACAACAAATTTTTTCTCGCCTGAAGCTCGCTATGCTAGCTCAGAAGAAAATAATGTAGTCGAATTTAAGACTCTTGTAAAAGCATTGCATGATAAAGGAATTGCTGTTTTTATGGATGTTGTGTATAATCATACAGGTGAACAAAGTCCATGGACAAGCAATGGAAAGCTTGCTGCAAAGTACTATAATACTATGGGGCTACACAACACGAATTTTTATCGTGCAACAAGTGATGGTAAGTATTATTTTAATAATACTGGTACAGGCAATGATGTTGCTTTTTTAGGTGCTGATAGTTTATATACAAAACAATGGGTTCGTGACTCTTTATCTTTATGGCATCAAAAATATGGAATTGATGGATTTCGCTTTGATTTAGCACGTATTCTAGCTGATGGTTCTGATTCTGCTGCAGATTGGGTCGACAATGACACACGTTTTACTAATGCACATTTACACGCAGAACCTTGGGATATGGGCGGTCAATGGTGGGATTTTATGGACAGTGGAAAATGGAATTATAGCAATAATCGTTGGACAAAATGGTTAGGAAAATATCGAGACAATATACGACGTTTTTCTGCATCTAATTTAAAAGATATTGCTATGTTCAAACAACTCATTGAAGGATATGGATCTACAGATTCTGGAGCACATGCTTCTTCGAAACCATGGCGTTCTGTTAATATGCTGACTTGTCATGATGGTTATACATTGAGAGATACAGTATATTTTAATGATTATGACGGTTCTCATAATTGTTGGGATAGTGGTGGCGATGAAAACTTACGTCGTGAACGCCAAAAACTTATGATGGGAATTTTAATGACTTCCCAAGGCGTACCTCTTATTTTACAAGGCGATGAATTTGGACGTACAAAATCAGGTGCACTATCTCAATCTGACGCCCACAATACATATAATTATGAATCTTCCACTGGTGACCACTCGATTAACTACGTTAATTGGATTGATTGGGCTTTAAAAGATGGTAGAAATTCAAATAGCCCCAATGGTCCTAAATATGGAAACGAACTTTTTCACTGGACAAAAAATTTAATACAACTTCGTAAAAAATGGAATCATTTTAGACGAGATGATTTCCCAACTTATATTAGCAATACACCGAATGGTTCTGCTAATGACTATAAATATACATACATTTGGGAAGCTGGTGGTGGTGCAAATCCTATACAGATTGCAGTGATTTGGTGGGGCAAAGCTGGCGAACCTGACATTATGGTTATTTATAATGAACATTGGAATGACATGACCATTTCTAATATTAATCAATATTCCCAAGGAAATTGGAAAATATTAGCTCGTTCTTGGTATGGAAAAGGTAATGATTTTGGCAGTCTTAGCAATTGGAGCAACAATGAAACTGCAAATTCTTCTTTTTTCGTTAAAGGTCGATCTATGGCTATTCTGATCAGTGATAATAACTAAAAATTAATAATAGTAACTAAAAAAATATTTTGAAAAGTAAAAATATAATTTATAATAAATTTGAAACAGGGTTTATAGCCCTGTTTTTTTTATTCCTTTATAAATTTTCCAATGACATGTAAATTATGTAATAATTTTCAATAATCACATAATTTATATATAAATTTAAATTATTATTTATACATTAAGTTAATCATGTTAAAGATTTATCTAGCTTTATTTTTTTTTTTTAAAATATAGAATGAAATCAATGTAAAAAAAGGTACAATATATTATAGATTCCTACCTATAGAGTAAAATCAATGTAAAAATACAATATAGGTATCTTCCTATATTGTTATTCTTCAAAAAGATACATCTTCATTTAAATATAGATTCCTACCTATAGAGTAAAATCAATGTAAAAATACATATAGGTACCTACCTATATGTATTATTCTTTGCAAGGTACATATTCAAGTTTTGTAAAAGATTCTTTTTATTTATAGTATTTCGTCAATAGGAAATTTTTTATAAATTTTTAAGAATGTAATTTGTTAGGATACATTATGTCTACTGTATTTAACATCAATGATGATAGAATTCAAAAAGCTTTAGACCAAGCAAAAAATCTATCAGACAATCAAGTTCGTGACATTTTTCAAAAAGCAAAAGAATTAAAGGGGTTAAATGATAATGACATTGCTTCTTTGATGATGATTGAAAATCAAGATTTATTGAACGAGTTGTATCATACTGCTTTTGAAATCAAAGAAATCATTTATGGCAAGCGTCTTGTAATATTTGCTCCTTTGTACATTTCCAATTATTGTAAAAATGAATGTTTATATTGTGCATTTCGTGCATCTAATAAAGATTTGCATAGAAAGGCATTAAATCAAGAAGAAATTTCTGAAGAAGTAAAATTGCTTTTACAACAAGGACATAAGCGCATTTTAATCGTAGCAGGTGAATCGTACCCGCCCCATGAAGGTCTTCAATATATTCTTGATGCTATTGCTACTACGTATGCAACAAAGATTCCTAATGCTGAAGTTCGCAGAGTGAATGTAAATTTAGCTCCCATGACTGTAGATGAGTTCAAACAATTGAAAAATGCTAAAATTGGCACATTTCAACTTTTTCAAGAAACATACCATGTTCCTACGTATGAAAAAATGCATGTGGCTGGGAAAAAACGTGACTATCAATGGCGTATCACTGCGTTTGATCGTGCAATGGAAGCGGGTATTGATGATGTGGGCATTGGCGTGCTTTTTGGATTGGCAGATTGGAAATATGAAATACTTGCCATGATGCAACAAATCCAACATTTAGAACAAAAATTTGGTGTTGGTCCACATACAATTAGTGTACCTCGTTTAGAACCTGCACATGGTTCTGATATAGCATCCAATCCTCCCTATCCTGTTTCTGACCAAGACTTTAAAAAAATAGTTGCCATTCTTCGCCTTGCTGTTCCATATACTGGTATGATTCTTTCTACTCGAGAAAATGCTGAACTTCGTAAAGATATTCTAGCTCTTGGTATCTCTCAAATTTCAGCAGGCAGTCGTACCAATCCAGGTGGATATAAAGATTCAGAACAGTTTGACTATGCTCAATTTCAATTGGGAGACCATCGTGGCATTGATGAAGTCATCCAAGATATTACAAAAGATGGTTATATTCCTTCTTTTTGTACAGGTTGCTATCGTTTAGGTCGTACAGGTGCAGATTTTATGGATTTAGCAAAACCTGGTGAAATCAAAAAACATTGCCAACCCAATGCAATTTCTACTTTTTTAGAATATTTAATTGACTTTGCAAGCCCTAAAACAAAAGAAATCGGTATGCAATTAATACAAGATACGTTAAAAACAATGGATCCCAAAATTCGTCAGACAACAGAACGCATGATTGAAAAAATTCAACAAGGGAAACGCGACGTCTATGTTTAATTTTTACTAAATGAAAAATATGCCTCTTTTATATAAAAGGCATATTTTTCTATATTGAGAAAAGATATGAATAAAACACCTAAAAATTTACGCCTACATATTGGTATTTTTGGTCGTCGAAATGCTGGAAAATCGAGCTTATTAAATACAATTACCAATCAAAATATCTCTATTGTTTCTAACATTCCAGGGACAACAACAGATCCAGTTGAAAAGGCAATGGAATTGCATTTGATTGGTCCTGTTCTTTTTATTGATACTGCAGGCATCGATGATGATCAAGAACCATTAGGACAATTAAGAATAGAAAAAACACAAAAAATTTTAAATCGCACTGACATTGCACTATTAGTAGTAGATTTTAATTCTTGGAATGATTATGAAGAAAAGATATTAATACAATTTCAAGAAAAAAAGATCCCATATATTGTAATTTTAAATAAAGCAGATCAAGGAACAATAGATACAGCACTTGTTCAGAGTTTACAAGAAAGAAACATTCCGTATATTGCTTTTTCTTGTGTTACAAAACAAGGCTTACCTGAATTGCAAGCCTTATTATTACAATACACGCCCTCAGAATATTTTGAAATAAAAAAACTCACTGCAGATTTAGTGCAAGCAAATGAAACTGCAATCCTTGTGATTCCTATTGATAAAGAAGCTCCCAAAGGACGTTTAATTTTACCTCAAGTACAAACGATTCGTGATATTTTAGACATACCTGCAAATTGCGTGATCACAACGCCTGAACAACTTCCACAAACTTTAGATAATTTAAAAACTTTGCCTAAAGTGGTAATTACAGATTCCCAAGTTTTTCACGAAGTAGCACTTCATACGCCTAATTCTATTCCCTTGACAAGCTTTTCTATTTTATTTGCAAATTATAAAGGAGATTTAACAACACAATCTATTGCAACATTAGCATTAAACAAATTAAAAGATGGTGATAAAATACTTATTGCAGAAGCATGCACGCACCATCCTATTGCAGATGATATTGGAAGAGTGAAAATCCCAAAATGGATTCGAGAAAAAGTGAATAAAGAATTGATTTTTGAATCTACACAAGGTCACGATTTCCCTAATAATTTACAAGAGTACAAACTCATTGTACATTGTGGTGCTTGTATGTTAAATCGTAAAGCAACATTAAATCGCATTTATCAAGCACAACAACAAAATGTACCCATTACAAATTATGGATTGATCATTGCAGCACTTCATGGCATTTTAGAACGAACTCTCACTCCTTTCCCAGATGTACTACAACAATATCAATTTGCAAAAAATACGTAAAATTTTGTAAAAATACAATATTATATAATTTTCTATATTGTATTTTTACTTTATAAGATTTCGATATCCTTCTTGGAATTTTTGAACAGTAAAATTTTCTAGGAGTCTTTGGTGGAGATTTTCTCCCATTTCTTGTTGTTTTTCTTTCCCCATATCGAGCATATTTTGCATAGCATTTTTTAAGGCAGAAACATCACCTGCAGGAACAAGCATTCCTAAATTTTCTACAATTTCTGGAATTCCTCCTACATTGCTTGCAATGATCGGAAGTTTGGCAACCATAGCTTCTAATAAAACAACGCCTAAACCTTCATCTAAGGAAGGTAAAATAAATGTATCAAATCCAATCATATATCGATGAGCTTCTGGTAAAGCACCAGTAAAAACCACGTATTGACCAATATTTAGTTGTTCAGTCAATTCATGTAACTCTTTTTCTATGCGTCCTCCACCAATTATAATTAATTTAATATTTTTATATTGTTGCAAAAGCAAAGCAAAAGCTTGTAATAAATATTTTTGTCCTTTTATAGGAACTAATCTAGCAACATGACCAAAAACAAAATCATGATCTGAACAATTCCATTGTTTTCTGAGTTCTGGGCGTGATAAAAAGTGTTCTTGGATATACTGAACATCCACACCATTATAAATAACATGAATTTTGGATGGTTTTATCTTAAAAGAAAAAATTAAATCTTGCTTTACAGATTGTGAAACTGTAACAAACTCAGTATTGCGTCGTAAAAAAAAATAAGTAAATAAACGATTACTGAAATGCCTAATAGTATTATTTCCATGAAATACTGAAATTTTCTGTTTTAAACGTACAAACCAAGAACATATTTCCATAAGATATGTAGGTCGGAATTGATGTGCAATGATAGCTTCAATCTTATGTTCTTTTATAAATTTAATTAATGGATATAATTTTAAAAGGCGAAATACTCCTTTTAAAGATTTTTTTGTAAATCGACAATAATGTAAATGAACATTATCCCCGAAATAAGGTAGTTCAGTTGGTTCTCCTGTTAAAAATACGTAATAAATTTCATGCTCTGTATTTTGAAATCCACGTGCAATTTCATGAAACAAAGTAGAAATATTGTTAGAATCATTTAGGCATAATTGCATAACGTTCATTGATATTGTCTCCGCTACTTTTTAGGATTTATTAGGTTTAGAATCTAAAATTTACTTGCAATATATTGAATAAAAGTTTATAAAATATATTAGAAAATTATAACAAAAATTATTCTATTGTACAATTATATATAGGAAACAGAATGGATTTATCAAAAGACGAAATAAAAGAAATTATTAACAAACAAAAAAAACAAATTTCTAATTTAGGAGACTCTCTTTGACTTGGAAGGTAATCAAAAACGACTTCAAATCGAAGAAGAAAAAATGAGTCAAGCAGGCTTTTGGAATTTGCCTGAAGAACAAAGAAATATTGTGATTCAAAATTTAAAACAAGCTCGACAGATCGTGGAACCAATAGTAGAATTGAAACAAAATATTGAAGATACTTGTATTTTATTTGAAATGGCTTGCGAAGAAAATAGTATCGAAGAATTACAAGAAATTGCAAATGAAATAGAACAAAATCAAATTGCATTGCAATCCTTAACATTACAAGCCACATTCCAAGAAGAAGATGATAAAAAAAATGCATTCTTCTCTATTCAAGCTGGTTCTGGCGGAGTAGAAGCTTGTGATTGGGCTGAAATGCTCCTGCGTATGTATTTAAAGTATTTTGATAAAAAAAAATACACAGTCACAACTCTTGATTATTCTGCTGAAAGCGAAGCTGGCATTAAAAGTGTTACATTGCAAGTCCAAGGCAATTTAGCATACGGATATTTAAAATCAGAAAGAGGCGTTCATCGTTTAGTTCGTATCTCTCCTTTTGATGCAGGTGCTCGTCGCCATACTTCATTTGCAGGAGTAGATGTAATCCCAGAAATGGATGACAACGTCGATATTGAAATCAATGAAAAAGATTTACGAATTGATTTTTATCGTTCCTCGGGTGCAGGTGGTCAACATGTTAATGTTACAGATTCTGCAGTTCGTATCACACATATCCCCACAGGAATTGTGGTAAATTGCCAAAATGAACGTTCTCAACATAAAAATCGTGCCACAGCTATGAAAGTATTGCAAGCTCGTTTATATCAAAAACGGAAACAAGAACAAGAAGAAAGTTTATATAAACAATATGGAGCTAAAACACAAGTATCTTGGAGTAATCAAATCCGTTCCTATGTGTTACAACCTTATACTCTTGTGAAAGATCACCGTACAAACTATGAAACAGGCAATACTCAAGCTGTTCTAGACGGTGAATTAGATGCATTTATTGAAAATTTTTTATTGTGGAATAATTCACAAAAAAATATAGAAACAACAAATCAATGAGCAATATAAAAATGGAAAAAAAAGTGGATCATAAAACAGAAATTTTGAACATAGCTATTCATGTACTCCAACAAGAAGCAGACGCATTACAAAATCTCACTAAAATTTTAGGCGACTCCTTTTTTCAAGCATTTCAACTCATATTAGAATGCAAAGGTCGAGTTTTTATTTCAGGAATGGGAAAAAGTGGCCATATCTGCCAAAAAATTGCTGCAAGCCTTACTAGTACTGGGATTTCATCTCATTTTTTGCACCCTGCCGAAGGATTTCATGGCGATCTTGGTGTATTGCACAAAGAAGATATATTAATTGCCTTATCTTACTCTGGAGAAACGCAAGAAATTATTGATTTAGCTTCATTTGTAAAAATATTTCAAATTCCTATTATTGCAATTACTTCGCACAAACAAAGTACATTGGCAAGACAATCTGACGTAGCAATCCTTTTAGGAACAATCACAGAAGCTGATCCCTATAATTTAATTCCAACAACATCTACTACCTTAATGCTAGCCATTGGTGATGCCTTAACTGTTGCTTTAATGCAATTTCGTAAATTTACACCTGAAGATTTTGCAGTTTTTCATCCTAAAGGAATGCTAGGGAAGCGACTCACATTACAAATGAAAAATTTACTTTCTGGTGAAAAAACTAACCCTATAAATTCAGAACATGAAACTTTAGCAGAAGCTATGGCTACTATTACAAAGTATAATTTAGGTGGAACTTCGATTGTTAATGATCAAGGAAAACTCGTTGGGATCATTACAGACGGCGACCTTCGACGCATTATTGAAAATTTTACAAAACAAAATACTACACTCCAAGTAGCCATGAACACAGAAGTCCATAAAATCATGACACGCCAACCAACATATGTAGAAGAAAATATTCTTGCATATGATGCTTTGCAAATTATGGAAAACCACAAACCACGCCCTATTTTTGTTTTGCCAGTTGTGGATCAAGATGATAGACCAGTTGGTATGGTGCATCTCCATGCACTTGTTCAGGCTGGCTTTAAGTTACAAGATAGCCAATTCCTCGCAACGCATCCTCAATTTAATTATTAAAAATTCTGAAAAATAGTTGTAAAAGAAAAAAAATAGTTGACAAAAAATCAAAATAATATAAAATTTAAGATTCGCATTTCTTAACAACAAATTACTTCATTTATTTTACTCTAATTATTTAGAAAAATTATAAATAAAAAATAAATTATTTCATTTATTTTA
>JAGOMP010000100.1 GCA_017993505.1 Planctomycetota bacterium | reverse complement strand
GATTAATTCCCCAGAGCAAAATTGCCTCCTCAGAGCAAGATTGAAAATCTAGAAAAATATAACTAAATTTTTATTGCATTCTGTTACGACAATTACTCCCCAGAGCAGATTAATTCCCCAGAGCAAAATTGCCTCCTCAGAGCAAGATTGAAAATCTAGAAAAATATAACTATATTTTTATTGCATTCTGTTACGACAATTATTCCCCAGAGCAAAATTGCCTCCCCAGAGCAAGATTGAAAATCTAGAAAAATATAACTATATTTTTATTGCATTCTGTTACGACAATTATTCCCCAGAGCAGATTAATTCCCCAGAGCAACATTACCTCCCCAGAGCAACATTACCTCCCCAGAGCAAAATTGCCTCCTCAGAGCAAGATTGAAAATCTAGAAAAATATAACTATATTTTTGTTGCATTCTGTTACGACAATTATTCCCCAGAGCAGAAATAGAAAAGAAAAGGATTTTAGGAAGGCATTAAAAAAATAGAGAGGAGTAAAGTGTACGATCCTCTCTATTTTTTAGAAGTATTGCTTCTTTACGTAAATCATGTTGTTTTTATAAAGAAAGGATTTGAATAGTCTTCATCTCTTGATCAGCAAGACCTGTCATGATTGTCTTTTGCGATTGTAAGAAGTGGATTTGATCAATGATATTTTGAGAAATAAGTTCACCAGGGGAAATAATAGGGATTCCGGGTGGATATGCCATGACAGATTCACCAGATATTTTTCCTATAGATTGTTCTAAGGGGATTGTAATTTTTTTTTCATAAAAGGCTGTTCTAGGTGAAACTACGATGTGAGGATTGCAAAAGTTGATTTGTATTGTAAATTTTTGACCAGTTCTATATTTTTTAGCTATGTCTTTGAGTGCATGGATGAGCCTGTCAATCCATTCTTTTTGGTCACCTACGCCTAGCATAGCTAAAACACAATAGGAATCGCCAAATTCCATTTGTATGTTGTATTGATCTCGTAGGATATCATATACTTGATGACCAGTGAGACCTAGTTCTGATACTTTTATGCCCAGTTTTGTGGGATCAAGAGCATAGATTCCCTGTCCGTTAATTCTTTCTTGCCCATATGCGTAGTATCCATCTATAGCATTAATTTTTTTACGTGCATATTTTACTAATTGTAATAAATTGGTAATGATTTGTTTTCCTTGTGTGGCAAGCATTTGTCTAGCTAAGTCCAAGCTTGCCATGAGGAGATAGGAGGCACTAGTTGTTTGTGTTAAATTGAGTATTGTTTTAACGTAGTTACGTTGTAATATTCGTTCATTGAGTAAAAGAGCGGAACTTTGACTTAGAGAGCCAGCAGTTTTATGAAGGCTAACTGCCGACATGTCCGCACCAGCTTCCATAGCGGAGATGGGCAAATCAGGATGAAATCGAAATAGTGCACCATGAGCTTCGTCTACAAGGACAAGCATATTTTTTTTATGAGCAAGTCTGATAATTTTTTTTAAGTTAGATGCCATTCCATAATAACTTGGATTTGTTAAGAATACGGCTTTTGCATCTGGATGTTCTTCTATGGCTTCTTCCACTCTTTCGTAGGGAACGCCACCTAAAATGCTAAGGTCTTGATGAATTTCTGGTTGCATATAAACAGGAATAGCACCACTTAGTATTAAAGCATGGATAGCTGATTCATGAACATTTCTGGGAAGAATGATTTTCTCATTAGGCTGGCATGCTGCCATGACCATGGCTTGTACTCCTGATGTTGTTCCATTCACTAGTAAAAATGCTTCATCAGCACAGTATGCTTGAGCTAGTAATTTTTCTGCATCTTTGATTACACTGATAGGATTACCAATATTATCTAGTGGTTTCATGGAGTTGACATCAGCACGTAAGGTTTGTTCGCCTAAAAATTCGAGTAAAAGGGGATTTCCTTTACCTTGTTTGTGTCCAGGAACATCAAATGGAATGATGTGTTTTTCTCGTATTTTTTTTAGTGCTTCATATAGAGGAGCTTGTTTTTGATTCAATAATAATTTCCTTTATATATGAGTTACATGGTTTGTAAATTGATGATGTTAGTGAATCAAAAAAGGAATAATTATGGAATGTGTTTCATACGCAATGAAAATGGAAGCAATGGCAATGGCAATGCCATTGCCATTGCTTTTGATTTAAAAAAACCAATGGAAATTTTTTCCATAAAATATTTCATGCATTTCTTTTCTTAGTTTTTGAGAAATGAAATCTCGTTCTTGTTTAGATAAGTCTTCTTCCTCTTGTATTCCAAATAGATAGTTATCTAGTTGAAAGTCTTTGATCAACATTTTTGTATGAAATATATTTTCTGTTTGAAAATTTGTGTCTATCATATCGTAACGTGCTGAAATCCAAGGAGGGATGTAATCCTGTACAGAATTGATATCATGGTCAATAAATATTTTTTTACCATCAATCCCTCTAGTAAATCCTCGTACTCGATAATCTATGACTATTATATCAGAATCAAAGCTGTTGATTAGGAATTCTAGGGCATTTAAAGGTGATATATCACCACAAGTAGATACGTCTATGTCTACTCGAAATGTGGAAATCCCATCATCTGGATGGCTTTCTGGATATGTATGAACAGTTACATGACTCTTATCTAAATGACAGACAACACTGTCTTTATAGACTGGCAATATACCACGATTGCATGACGCATCTACCACTTCTTCAGGTACTTCTTCTTCTGAAATTAACAGAGTTACGCTTGCACCTTGTGGATCGTAGTCTTGTTTGGCAATATTGAGAATTTTTGCCCCAATAATTTGAGTGACGTTTTCTAGTATTTGTGTGAGCCTTGTTGAGTTGTATTGCTCATCTATATATTCAAGATATTTCCACTTTGATTCTGCTGTTTTTGCATAGCAAATATCATGAATGTTAAAGCTCAATGTTTTGGTTAAGTTGTTAAATCCGTACAACTTGATCTTTTGATCTAAGCTCGTCATAGCCCCAACCCCTTTTCGTTCAAAAGGTCAATTGGTAGTACTTGACAATATAAAATTGTCCCAATAATTTTTCTTTCCCTAAGGACAATATAACAGATTTATTAAATGGACTGTTTGTGGCTACCTTTGTGTGGTATTTTGGCATGCCTTTTGTGGGAAAAGATTCTTGCATTATACATTTTTTTCTTATTTTATGCAAGAAAATTTTTTATAATCTTCTTTACTTGTAGATTTTTTATAGAAAAATTTACCTTATATTTATTTAC
>JAGOMP010000010.1:57950-62975 GCA_017993505.1 Planctomycetota bacterium | reverse complement strand
CACATTCATTACAAATATACACTCTATCTTTTAGTGTTAAATCAGCTTTGATATTTCCACATAATTCTATAAAATATTTATATTATTTTATAGAATTTTATAGATTATTTAAAGCAGTTGGTAACCCATGTATAACAAAACATGTATAATAAAAATAGAGACTATTGTAGGTAGTCTCTAACAACAAATTCCCAATAATTTTAATTAAAGGAGCCTTTGTCATGGCCACTAGAATAAGAATCACACGTGAAGTTGCAACATAGTATATACGTACAACAACAAAGATCATCTTATTAATCCCAAAATTTTCAGTCCGATGTATAAAAGAGTTTTGCAATTAGCTAAAGAAAAATATGATGTGGAAGTTCACAATTATACATTTATAACTAACCATGTTCATTTAGTGTTATTGACTAATTTAGACAATATTTCTCGATTTATGCAATATGTAAATAGTCAGTCTGCAAAAGATACAATAAAATGATTGGTTGATCTGGACATTTCTGGGAAGAAAGTTTTTTTTGAAATTATAGAAACTGACAACATATAGTTAATACTATGGTGTACGTAGATTTAAACATATGTCATGCAGGCGGTGTGACGATACTAAAGATTGGAAATACGGCATTATAAAGTGTGTGCATATGGTAAAAAATATGCGATGACCGATTTAATTTCCTTTTATTTAGAAATTCCTGAAGACAAAAGGCAGGAATGATACCGTGCATAGTCGCTAATCATAAATATACGATCAAACGCGAACACGCCTACGTAATAAAATAAATTATATTGACAAAATTAAAATTAAAATATTTAAAAATCAATATAATTTTACTATAATTTCAAGATAGAATTTTTATGAAAAATTCTATCTTGAAATATTCTATCCAAAATTTACTGTAATTTCAAGATAAATTTTTTTTAAAATTCTATCTTGATAAAAACATATTGTCAAAAACCTATGTATAATAAAAATAAAGACTACATTGTAGTAGTCTCTAAATACAAAACTGTATGAATAAATATATATGTATGTATACAGTTTCTAAACACAAATTTTATTATATTTTCTCTAATGACAAGGAGATTTCAAATTTTCTTCAAAAAATGCGAATACATTTATACTAAAAATACATTACATGAACAAAAAATATATTTGAAATGCTTAAATTTCAAATATATTTCAATAGAAAATTTTACTATCAATATATACAAATATATACTAAAAAATTCTATCTTAACATTACTCTCAATTTCAATTTTTTTCAATGCCTTTTTCAAAGAAAAGTTGAAAAAGGCATTTTTCATAGCAATTTTATATAATATTGCTGAATAATGTTATTGTTATTGTTCAGATTCTGTATTAGGAATCATAAAATGTTATTGTTCAGGTTCTGTATCAGGAATCATAATAGGAATTTGTTCTTGAAGTTTCCAGACATGATCCGGAATGTATTTTTTATGTAAGACTACACGAACAGCATATTCATCTGCCCAATCATCATACATGGCGAATATACCTTTATTACCTCTATCTTCGCCCCAACTATTTTCGACTTTCCATTTTATAATCGTTTTTTTATCGTTATTTTCAATCCAATCTACACCAAGAATTGCCATAGCATGGGTTGAATTGACATTACCTACGACAGAGTTAATTTTTTTATCTCTTGGGAATGGAACACCATAAAAATCTTCAAATAAATATAGCCTAGGTTTCATAATCCCATTTATTCTATTAGATTCTTGGTCTACGTCAGATGAAAAGTTGACGGGCATGTTATCTATGATGGATTCAAACATCATTTGTTTTATCTGATCCATTGGTAAGTTGACAAAATTGAGGAATGTTCCTTCAATGACGTTTTTTGTAGATTCTACTTGATAGTATTTGTTGTATTCGCGTGCTGGCCAATTGGCAAACATCATGAAATTATGGATTTCTGGTTCAATGAATTCGTTGTAAAATGTTTTTGGTGTGTATTCTTTGTATTCTGTGAGTTGTTTGTCTGTTTTTTTTGTGTATCGAAATATAAAATTTTCTACTGGAATACCTAAATGAAAACAAAGCATTCTGTAGACTGTTTTTAGGTATTCGTGTTTTTGCTTACGTAGTTCTTCTATTGTTTTTCCTTCTTGTTTCATAATAAAAATTTCGTAAGCATAGGAACGCAATAGCCAATTTATATTGTTGTTCATTTCTCTAGAACTTTGATTAGAAGCAACTTCTGGCATAGCTTGGATAGGTACACAACCGTATTTTTTAATTAAGTCTACTGCCATTTGCCAATATCCACCATCTGGAAGAGGCGTACGCAATATTTTTTGAAAATTTTCTGCTCGAATATCGTCTCCAGCTCGTGCAATGGCTTCTTCTAAAAAGATATTGGCTTTTTCGAGTTTATCGTAGAATGCAAGATAATTCTCTGATAGTTCAAAGTTGTCCATATCAAATTTTTTTATGACCAGTGGGCGTAAAATATTAATCATAGCATATATCCAACAGCGTCCTGTAGATTTTTGATTGGTTATACTGCCCGTTGGTATTTCATGACGGTAATCATTATTGTGTGTTCGTATGATTTCTTGGTCTAATCCTATTGCGGAAAATTCATGTTGCAATAGAATATTCATTTTGGCTTTTGTAGATGCATCTGGTTGAAATGATGCTTTTAATTCCTCTAATGTAGAAGATTGTATGCTTTCTTGAGCAAATAGAGGAAGGCAACATAATAACATTAGTAAAACTTTCATTAAAATACCTCAATAATGAAATTATAACATAGTATAGGAAATGTTTCTTTTATTTTAAAAAACATTTGATATATGTTTTTACCAACTTCATTTTCATAGAAAAAGATCTATTTTTTATAGTTTTCTTCAACAATTTTTTCTGTGAGTTTACGATATGCTTCATCATATATGTAATAGAGTTCTGGCATTTCTTTAACTTTTTTAAGTGCATATCGAACAGAACTTTCACTAGAAAATTTAAATTGTTTACGCAATTCTTCATTGGTTAAATCTAATATGTTTTTCGCCAATGCAATGATGATATATTTTGGTTTGCAACATCTGCGACTTTTGTCAGGATAGGTAAGTATATTAGGCGAAACTTTATAATAAGAACATACTAATTCTACAATATCATCAAATGTTTTGGGTTTGACAATTCGATAAGGAGAAATCTTGAATTGTGATAATGTAAAAGGAGAAAGTCCTTTGCCGTTTCTTTGTAAAATGTCTATAATTTGACCATAAATTTTTTGATATAATGTAAAACAATCAAATTGATTCCAAACTTCGCGGACACATTTCTTAGCTACAGGGACTCCTTTTTGGTCTGCCATTCTTTTTGAATATTCCCAAACACGTTCAAATGTAAGAGGTTTGACATGAATGTGAAGTCCGCCCATTATGTGTCCTATAAAATCGTCTATGAAATTTAGTTGCTTTATTGGTTTCTCAGCAGTAAGAATAACTTGACAACCTCGACAAAACATTTCATGAAACATATAGCGTAATTCAACTTGTGTTTTTATTTTTTTTTCTAACGCTTCAATATCTTCCATAATAAAGAAATCACAATTACGCATGTCCTTACGAAATGTAAATGTTTTTTTATGTCGAATAGCATTAACAAATTTTCTGTAAAATTCTTCGCCATTGGTGTGAACAACTTTTGCATCAGGCTGATAGTACTTTAGATTATGAATAGTAGCATTGACTAAATGACGTTTTCCACTGCCCTCTTTGCCAAATAAAACAATAGGTGTAAATTCTGTTTCTTCTTGTTTAGGAAGAGAAGACATTATTTGAAACGCAAGTTCATTGCCTTCTTCTACTAGGAAGTTTTCAAAAAATAATAGTTCCCATTCTGAACGAACTGCTGCAAGTTTTTCTCTTCGTTTTTTTTCTAGGTATTTTACATCACCTAGTTTTTTTCTTTCTTTTGCTTCTGCATCGAGAAGTTTTTTTTCCATTGCTTTTTGATTACGCAGAATTGCAGCGTTTCTTCGTTCCAAATGTTCTTTTAATTCAGATGTTTCAAAAGGATCTTCATTGTTGGCTAGTTTTTGCCTGATATAGTCATTTTTACGTTGATTGTCCTTTTCGAATTCTTCGATGCTATGATATCCTTCTTCTTCCCCAGTCCACACATCTATTGTAGGTTGAATTTTTCCATCTTTATGTTGTTGTTTTCTATGCCATTCATTCACTCTTTCCAAATGTTCCTGCCCTTTGGCTATGTACGCTTCTGTGGTATTGACATTCTTTCTAGGACGCCCTCTTTTTCGTTTTTTTGGCATCACAACGTCTTCTGGTGGATAGGGTGCATCTTTGTCATCATACCAGCGTTCTGGTTTTTCTGGTTCTGTTTCTGGAAGTATACGCGGTACTTCATTATCATTATAACCAAGTTCACGTCTTAATGAGGATAGATATTCTTCTGCTAAATCTACTTCTGTTTCTTGCATTTCTGCTTCATTGAATTCTTCGTCGCTAATATTGAATTCTTCATCTTCTTCATCTTTATCATAATAATAACCACTTTCACGGCGAAGTTCTTCTAAAAATTCTGGCGAATAGTAATAGTCTTTGTTTTTTTGAAAATCTTCATCATCTTCTATACGATATTTGTATCTGCGATTATCATTATCTTCATCTTCATTATTATCTTCATCTTCGTCTTGATCGTGTACTTTATCATGGAACATAGAATCATCAGAAACAAGTCTAAGAATAGGAGTAGCTTCTGTATTTTGCACTTGCATTTGTGCTTGTTGGATTTGAATTTGTGCTTGTTGGATTTGAATTTGTGCTTGTTGAATTTGCCTTTGTGCTTGTTCAATTTGTTCTTGTGCTCGTTGGATTTGAATTTGTGCTTGTTTAATTTGTTCTTGTTGAATTTGTTCTTGTATTTGTTCTATTTTGTCTTCTTGTTGAATTTGTTCTTGTGTTTGTTCTACTTTGTCTTCTTGTTGAATTTGTTCTTGTATTTGTTCTACTTTGTCTTCTTGTTGA
>JAGOMP010000010.1:0-57850 GCA_017993505.1 Planctomycetota bacterium | reverse complement strand
TTTGTTCTACTTTGTCTTCTTGTTGAATTTGTTCTTGTGTTTGTTCTACTTTGTCTTCTTGTTGAATTTGTTCTTGTATTTGTTCTACTTTGTCTTCTTGTTGAATTTGTTCTTGTGTTTGTTCTACAAATTGAACTGGTTCTTCCACTGGTTGAACTTGTGATACTTTACTGGTATTGACTACACGCAATTTTTTATCTGTCTTTGAATTTAGAGAAATATTAGTACAGGAAGAAACCTTTGCAAATATATTTTTTGTTTTATAAGATGGAGTTGTATTGGAAGTTACAAACAGATTGCTAGAAATTACTGATGAAGTAACATCGTTTAAATTTTCATCTATTCTTGGTATATTTTTACAACTTAAGTTGAGAGTATTTATTTCTTCTGTATCTAGAAACTTTTTCGATGATTCTGTATCTTGTGAATTAGAAGTAATTGATTGTACAGATTTCAAAGAAGTAACAGGAGCTTTTGCTGTTATTGATGATGGTTGTTGTAGCATACTACTATTAATAGCACCATTTTCCCTTTCGTCTTTTAAAGTTTTAACTCTAGAACGTGCGGAGGCTATAATATCTTCTTGCGTTTTTTGTTCAATCTTTGGTGTAGATTGCTCTACTACCTTGAGTTGCATAACTTCTTGATCTGATTTAGTCAAAAAGGGTGGTGTAGTAATATCTACTCCTTGTTCTTGATCTGATTTAGTCAAAAAGGGTGGCGTAGTAATATCTACTCCTTGTTCTTGATCTGATTTAGCCAAAAAAGGTGGCGTAGTAATATCTACTCCTTGTTCTTGATCTGATTTAGCCAAAAAAGGTGGCGTAGTAATATCTACTCCTTGTTCTTGATCTGATTTAGCCAAAAAAGGTGGTGTAGTAATATCTACTCCTTGTTCTTGATCTGATTTAGCCAAAAAAGGTGGTGTAGTAATATCTACTCCTTGTTCTTGTGTAGATTGCACAACTGTTTGTTCTGCCATAGGTTGTGCCGCTATTTGTTCTGCTATAGGTTGCATTACTGCTTGATCTGCTATAAGTTGAGACATTTCTTGCTCAAATGTATCAGGACATGGAGGTTCTGGAGGAAAAATCGGAGAATAATAATTTTTGAGTTTTTCCTCTTCTTTCATTTGTTTTTCCTCTTCTTCTTTTTTTCTTTTCTCTTCTTCTTCGACTGCTAATTGAGCCATAAGTTTTGCTAATGCAGCATCATGTCGTTTTTTGTCTTCTTCACCAATTTTCCGTAGCCAATCTGGCATTTCATCAGCTTCTCGATCTTTGATTTCATCTTCTATTAAAAAGCGCCTACGAGGTTGTAATTTTGGTACGTATGGTGGTGGCATAGGCGTACCGTTAATCCTCGCATCAGCACATGCTTGCATATGTCGAAGGTAACGATCTTGTTCATCCCAAGCTTTGTAGGCTGCAATTTCCCATTCTGCTGTAATTTCAGGCGTTCTTCTATATCTCTCTGCAGATTCAATTTGTTGTAATCTTTTTGCTTCGGCTATTTGACCTTCTTTAGTAGCCAACCATTGCTCGTGTTCTATTCGTTCTCTTTCTTGTTTTTCTGCCCATTCTTTATTTTTTTGTTCGATGAGTTTACGACCACGCTCTCTAGCAATTTCTGGATCAAATTCCATATCTTTCCATGCAGCATTTGCAGCTATTTCACGTTCTGTTTGTCTACGGATTTGTTCACGTTCTTTTTCTTCTTCGGCTCTGTCTTGTGCAAGTTTTTTCTTTCGCTCTTCTTCTTTCCAAACAACTTCTTGTTCAAGTTCTCTAGCTTTTTTTTCAGCTCGCTCTTGTTCTCTCTTTTGTTCTGCTTCTATGAAAGGACGAAATCTATCATATTGCATTTGAATAGAAACGGGAACTAATCTATCTTTAGGAGGTATATTATGAATATCATCAGGATGATATATAGCTGGATCATAGTCATTATGATAGTATTGATGCAACGATTGAACCCTAAGCCTATCAGGATCCGTAGTGGGCGGTTCTGGTTGCATATAATAGGGTACATTAGGATCAGTAATTTTTTGTTTTGGATCTATATATCCAATATGAAGAGGATCTTTTGTATATGCTGGTGGCTCATGCTCATATTTATTTCGCATAAATTCTCGATCGTCCATGATATGACCTCCAAAGTATTGATGATTACTAAATTTTAGAACTTGCTTTTAATCTTGTCTAAAATATCAATCGTAGACAGACCTTCAGCCTCACCAGAAAAATTTAAACATATACGATGTTGCAAAGAAGGAATGAGAATAGAATAATAATCTTCTTTGGAAACATGCATTCTACCTTGTAAAAAAGCACCTATTTTGGCTCCTAGAATTAAAGTCTGTACTCCTCTAGGACTTGCTCCATATTTTACATATTCCTTGACTAAGGGTAATGATTCTGTTCTATTTGGTTGCGTTTCTAAAATAAATTGACATATCTCTTCAATTATATAATCAGCAATCTCAACTTGCAAGATTATTTTTTTAAAATTCAAAATTTTCTCGCGAAGGCTAGACTTACCCAGAATCATAGGCTTTCCACAAGTTGTGCTTTTCCCAATTTTTATTAAATCTTCCAAACTAGGGTATTGCATGGATAATTTAAAAAAAAATCTATCTAATTGAGCTTCTGGTAGAGGATATGTACCTTCCATTTCAATAGGATTTTGCGTTGCTATGACCATGAAATTGGGAGATAATGAATGCGATTTGCCAAAAATAGTGACTTGTTTTTCTTGCATTGCTTCTAGTAATGCAGATTGTGTACGTGGTGTTGCTCGATTAATTTCATCTGCTAAGAGCAATTCTGTAAAAACTGGTCCTTGTTCAAAAGAAACTATGGGATGACTATTTTCGTTGTGAGTTAAAATATTGGAGCCTAAAATATCTGAAGGCATGAGATCAGGCGTAAATTGAATTCGTTTCCAATCTAACCCTAAAGCATTAGCTAAGGATTGTGCTAAAAATGTTTTGCCAAGCCCTGGTAATCCTTCAATTAAAACATGACCACCTGCCATAAAAGCAATCCATAAACACTGCACAATGTCGGAATGACCGATAAAATAAGAAGAAATGGAATGCATACAGGAGGCATAAAATTCTTGAAATTCTATAATATTTTGTTCTATTTCTTTAATAGAATTTATTAAATTCATTATATATGTTATACTATGTAATTAAAAATCAATATTTAAAATAAATTGAAAAAATTTGCTAAATAACATATTCAGTAATAATTCGTTATATATTATACTATACTATGTAATTAAAAACCAATATTTAAAATAAATTGAAAAAAAATTTGCCAGATGATAAATTTTGTTAAGTGATAAACATGTAACATCTGAACATCTGGCAATAGAGTATTAAGATTTTCGATTGTTGCGTCGATCTCTTTGATTCTTTAATATTTGTCTTCCGCTTTTTGTTTTCATTTTGGTCAAAAATCCGTTTTTTCTTCTATATTTTACGCTAGAATTTCTAATATTAATTTTCACAGAAAACTCCTAAAACTAAAAGGATCATAACTATATAATTTTATATACACTTAAATAAAAATCTAAATGTGATTTTTTTTAAAATAAAAAAAACAAATAAATTTTTTTTCTCATTATTATTCTATTTATACTATCTTATTTTTTTTTAAAAGTCAACAAAAAAAGAAAAACCATATCTATGTCATAATCATAAGAACTTGCTTATATATGTTTTTTATGATATGATAAGATACAAAAAAGGAGAAAATCGTGAGAAAAAAAATATGGTTGGCTTGTATAATTATGTGTGTGTCTATGTGTTTAGGAATCATTATGGGAAAAATATATAAAACAAAATTTCCCAACACATTGGATTCAATTATTCAAGAAGAAGCTCGTCACTTTTCTATTGATTCTGTTTTATTAAAATCAATTATCCAAGCAGAATCTAGCGGAAAGCAAAATGTGATTTCTTCAAAAGGTGCACAAGGTCTCATGCAAATTATGCCTGCTACAGCAAAGGAACTTGCACATGAATTAAAAATTGACCTAGATAAGGAAAATATTTTTACACCTCATATTAATATACGTTTAGGTGCTTATTATATTTCAAAACTTCTGAAACGATTTCAAGGCGATGTTATTGCAGTATTAGCAAGTTACAATACAGGTCCTACCAGAGTAGCACGTTGGCTTCGTGAAAATCCTGGGAATAGTACAGAAGATATTATCCAAAATAAGGCTAGTAAAGAGACAAATCAATATATTCAAAGAGTCATGCGAAATTATAAACAAAATTTGGAAAATTCTAAAGAGTAGCAATTTTTTTGGCAAGACGTTCTTGTAATGTTGTTCGTTCATTGCGCCATAAATTTAATACATCATATCGAAACACATTAGATTGCCAAGTGCTTCCAGGAATTTCATGAGGATAAAATTCTTCTAAAAAATTATCCCAATCCATTTTTTGTTCTGGGAAAGTACCAATTTGTGGTATTTGACGCAAATATTCGAAAAATTCATTTTCTAAAAATAAATTTTGTATAGAAAAATCAAAAGGAGATACTTTTCCAATACCAGTAATAGCAACTACATTAGAATGCAATAGAAACATATGCTGCAATCCTGCTATATATCCATCTAAAAAGTCAATGTCATGGATCGGTAAAACAGGCAGTGCAAGAGGAATATGAAAATGTTGACAAATTTCATATAAGGCATTTTCATATTGAAAAAAGGAAAGTACAGATTCAGAATATCCTTGTTTTGTAGGCGTTTCTGGAAATTCTGCCAATTGTAAAATCAATGGCATTTGAAAATTATTCCATTGTAAATAAATGTAGATAGAAAGATAATGTGCTAATGTCAATGCCATAGCATGGGGAAAATCTAAAGGTGAATTGAATAAACAAGGGACTTTTAGAAAGATAGTGCAATTATTTTCAATATATGTGTCTAAAATTTTGATTTGATTTTCCTCTAATCGTAAAATAGTGGGCGTATCTAAAACGCCTACTATTTTTTCGCTGATATCATGACCATGATTTTGAGCAGTGGAAAAAACTTCTTGTAATGAATTAGGATATTGTGTTGTGCAACAAAATGGTTTAGAACTGTTTTCAAAGCATCGAATGTAATCATGCATTGCTTGTTCTAAGAGAGGAATTTCAGAAGATTTGACTGCAGCACAAATTACATCAATTTGTTTCATGGAATGAGCAAGGTTAATAATTTTTTTTGAATCTTCGGGAGTTGCTAATTGAAAACTATGTTTAGAGATATCTTGTAAATTTTCAGCATATCCTAAAATCGTTCTTTGTTTTTGAACAGGCATGATCTTACTTTGTGCAAGGAAGGGGCTAGCAATGCTCTCTGGAATTTTCACAAGAAATTCTGATACACGACTGCCATGAAATTTTAAAATTTTGTTTGCATTGTCTGAAAAACAAAGAAAGCCTAGTTTTTCTAAAATTTCATAGATTCCACTTTCTATGATTTTAAAATTTTTTTTTGTAAAAATAGAAAATCGTTGCTTCATTCTAAGCTCCCAATTGTTTGTATCGAATTTGTAGAATTTTATCAATTTCTTGTTCTTGAGATTGACTTAAGAGGCTTTGAGGATTATGTTGGAGTTGCTTATAGTATTTGTGAGCAGATTCCATAGTAGGAATATAATTTTTATGGAGTTCATATAGGTTTTCTAATCGAGGACTAGAATACGGTGTAGTGGCATAAACAAAATTTTTAATTTCATTCAAATTGATTTCTTTGAATATTTTTTTCATTTTTTTATGTTGCAATGTTTCTAACATACCAGCACACCAATTATCTAAAAGTACTTGTTCAAAGCAAAAGTCTTCTCCCAACGCACCAGCAATGCCTGCATATACATTGTTTTGTAACCAACTCCATGTTTCTGAAACGCTTTTTTCCCAACCAGTTTGGAAATCGCCCCAAGATACATTACTTCCCCCAGGAATAAAACTGGGAAACCCTAGTTGATCTGCAATTTCTCGAAGAGCTTGTGCAATCCCTAAATGAAAAGGAGAACATCGAATTGTATAATCTGGTAGATTCATGGAAAGACTGGCTTGTAAAAAGACTGTTTCTTCGTAACCTAGGGAAGAAAGATATACTAATCCAGCTAGCCATTCTGCAGTAGTTAAACTCAGGATACCTTCCATACTTTGTGGATGTGTAATTCCTGGAATCGTGGAAGCAACTAAAAAAATAGGAAGATGTTTTTGAACCCACAATTCACCCAATTGTAAGGAATTCTTTTTATAACATAAAGGTGCAGATGCTGAAAATACATATTGCATTTCTTGCGTTCTATCTAAAAGAGAAGCGCCTAAGATTTGAAATATTTCTAAAATCAATTGTGCACTTTCTAATGTGTAAATGCGTTGCGTAAATTTTTTGCAAGAATATTTACAAAGCATAGCCACATTAAAAATGTCTGTAGCTTGTTTAGGAATATCAAAGGGAAGTATTCCAGCTGAGGCAACCGAAACATATGGCATTCTATTAAAAATATCAATGGCTGATTTCACATCTTCTTGAGAACCTTCACGGCTGACTTTTAATTCATAATCCCAAATACGAGCCTTACAAGTTCCAATCATATAAGGAATTTCTTGTGGATAATATTCTTTTCGTAAGGAAAATAAAGCGTTCTCAATAATATTTTGCGAATATTTCACCACTTGATTTCGTTTATCTACGCTACATCCATACTCTGCCAATACTTTACATGCTTGCTCATCTTGAACTCGACATCCTGTTCTTTCTAAAATGCGAATTGCATTCTGGTAAATGCGTTCAAAAATATTATTATTCCATGATTGCCAAGAGTATGTTTCTGGTAAGGATTGTTCTCGTTCTTTAGGATAATCTTTTTTGGTCAATCGTCGAGTCTGTATTTTTTTTTCTACATCAATGATGGCTTCTGTAACAATATTTTCATATTGCTCTGACTCTTTTATTTTCAGTTCTGCTTCTTCCACTAAATCCACTACAGTAATTTTTTCTTCTTCCTCTTCCCAAGATTTGCGAAAGGGTGTAATTTCTTCCGATGGTGTGATTTCTTCAGGTACAGAAACTTTGTCTACAACTTTGACGTCAGAATAGGTACTCATTTCTGTATCATCATTCCAAAATTCTTCCTTTTTGTCTATGACTTCAGCATTTGAAGAATATATACTAACAACTGTATCATCATTCCAAGGTTCTTCTTTTTGTTTTTCCTGTATGGAAGGAACAGTATAGTGAGTATCTGTCATTTGTTCTTGATTTGATTGTCTAGATTCGATTGTATAGTTGCTGTTTGCGTCTAAGGGAAGTTGTTTTTGAGGTTGTTTTCTTTCTTCAGAAGAAGAAACATTTAGAACAATGTTCTCTTTGGTAGAACTCAAATCAAAATCTTGGCGAAGAATTTGTGGTACATCACTTTCTTTTTCCTTACTATCAAGAGTCGATGAAGTTTTGTCTATAAATTCTTGTTCTTTTATTTCTTCTTTTGCTTGTTCTTTTGTTTTAAGTTTTTCTTCAAATAATTTTTCAATTAATTCGTCATGTTCGTGGTAATTTTTAATAATCTGTAATGGCTGTTGTATAGGTAGAAAAATATCATAATTATTTGATGGAAGTGGCTGTATTTTGTCTTGACTAGAATAACCTTTGCTCCATGATTCAAACAGATGTTTGCTCCATGTTTCTAAGCGTATTGCTTTATTTTTAAAACGAAAACATTTTAAAATTTTTATATGCATACGCAACATTTGATAAGGAATTTTCAATAATAAAGACAACAAAATTTCAGAAAAATTTTGTTTTATTGGTGGCTTGTTTAATTTTGAAACTATCTCAGCTTCTATTTTGTATTGAGAGATCAATTCACAATATATTGGTAAAAGCAATCCAATATCTGCTAGAGGAACTCCTGTAACAGAAACATCTTTTTGTATATAAGCCATACAGGGATGAAGTTTTCTACTAAATAGAGAATGGAATGTTTGCATGGATAATTGAATGGTAAGTTGGGAAAGATTTTCTTGATTTTTATTGGAAAATTTAATTCTTCCTTCTGATAAAAGTTCAAAGTAATATTTTTTATCTACATCTATAAAATGTAGAAAGATATATTGAATTTTTCGAGTAAGAAAGGCAAAAGCAAGATTGTTTTTATTCTTTAAATTCCAAGATTCAATACTTTGTTTTAAAAATTGATCAATTTCCTCAATCTGGATATTTTTTGTTTGTTTTTCCATGAACATCTCTTTTCCTATGATAGGGGAATCGTTGTAATTGTGCCTAAGGTGTGCATATTTTACACGGTTCATAATGTTCTTGAAGAGCTTTTTCGCGAAGATAAAAATATAAAATTCTATATTTCTTGATATTAGAATCACTTAATCTTGGACATCCTTCTCTATGAAAGTATCCTTCATAAGCAACGTACGTTAATCTTTCTTGCTCTATAGCAATGCCATTTTTTTTACTCCATTCAATTTTTGCTTGTATATCCCATATTCCTAATCGTTTTGATTTTGCTTCCTGCTCTAATGTTGCAAAATGTTCGCTGTATTTATGTTCTAAAATGTGATCCTTTCTATTTCTTCGATAAATAGAAGCACAGCCTGAACGAATCATTTCTTCATTTACAAAAATTTCTTTATCGCCATCTTTTACATAAACATAGGCTATGATTCGCTTCCTTGGACGATATTCTGGTTTCCAATCGTCTGGTTTTTCCCACTCCACTCTAATTTTTTTGCCTTCAATCATTTGTCTATTTTTTTCTAGTGCTTCGCTGGCATAGAACGAAGGATCTGGAGAATTGTAATGGTCTTCTGGAGCATCTATTCCTAAATAACGAATAGCTTGAATGAGTTCTTGCTCTGTATCATAGGGAAGACCATAATAATCTAATATTTTATCTGTTCTATCAAATTTAATTTCAATAGTGTCTCCATCTATAATTTTATTTACAGAAGCCATTTTTGAGTATACTTCTTTTCTAACTTCCTGTGTGATGGATGAGGAGTAGGAAGATTCTGGTGTAATTTTAAATAATATGCCAAAGCTAACAACCCATCCTATTAAAAAACTGACAAACATAGTACAAAAAAAGAAACTTGTGGGGAGTAAAATTTGTTTTTTCATAATTATTAGGCGTTTGAAAAGCCCCCTCTTTCACTTAGTAAAACGATGATCTTGGTACTTTTTCCCTTTACCTGCTCCTTCTGGCAAATCGGCTACTAAAGCATTACCAAGCTTATGATCTTGATATTGTTCTCCATTGCACGGATAAGAATTAGAAAACGGTTGTGATAGTTTTTGTTCCACTATAAAACCTTCAGGTCTTTCTATATCTTCTATATTTTTATACGTATTGTATCGATATGTTTCTATTCCTTTAGGTTTTTCTACTTGTAAAATAGAATCCGTACTTGTTACATGGTGCGTTTCAAATCCTTTGGGGCGTTGTCTTATATTGGCCTCTGAGTCTATACTTGTCACACGATGTGTTTCAAATCCTTTAGGGCGTTCTCTTATATTGGACTCTGTACTTATCTTACGGTATGTTTCAAATCCTTTAGGTTGTCTTGTTTCTTCTGACGTCTCTTTATGCTGGAAAGATTGTGCTTCTTTTTTTTCTTGAATTTTTTTCTTGCAAAAATCACTAAATTTTTTAGCACCTAAGCTAGGACCACGATATTGTGTATCTTTTACTATTAGCCTATTTTTTACTATTGGTCTATTTTTTATATTTTCTGAACTTGATTCTTCTTGAATTTTATTTTGAGACTTCTCTATTTCAGCAGTTTGTGACTTTTCTATTTCATTAACTTGCGGCATTACTAGACCAGTAGAACGAAACACACTGCTAAATTTCAGTGGTACATTACTTGGAGGTACATTACGTTGTGCTTCATTATTCTGAAGAGGATTACTATTTTGTAAAGGATCTTGATTAGTTTTTTGTTGCACTGTAGAAGATAATTTTAAGGAGGACATGGATGATGAAGAAATCCCTGTTGAGGATGAGCCATAGGAAAAGGAAGATGAAGCCTTCGTTGCTGGTGTATTGTGTGATTCTGAAACACTACTTGAAACACTACTTGGAAAAGGTGGTATTGCAAATTTTGCTACATTGTCTTTTTTGGCATAAGATTCTATTATTTCTAAAGAGGAAGACAATTTTGTTGAAATACGTTTTCTTGGTATATTTTTGAATGATTCTGACTCACCCACAACAAACTCCCCTTAATATATTGCTCATGGTACAAAACCATGAAACAAATTTTTATTTTGTACGAACGCTGTTTAAATATTGTACAACTGGTTTGCCAGTCAGTATATTTCTACGTATTGCTCTTAATAAAGCTTGAAAAGCTTCAGGGACTAAAAAGTTCTTTTCTAAAATAATACTTCCCATATCTCTATATTTGCCCATAACAATATTATTAGAATAAATACGAGAACATTTTTCAATCTGACTTCTAGACATAAGATTGTTTTCTAATGCAGATTTCAAAAGATTGCGTCCCTCTTCTTGTGTCATAGCATGTTTAACAGAGGCATAAATTTTTTCGCGTTTTTCTTCAGTCATAATATTTTTAGCAACTAAAATACCAGAAATTCCCTTTTGTTGTTGTTGTTTCAATTTAACAAATTCTTGAAGTTGCGTTTTATCTAAAAGATTACTTCCACTTACGACTTTAAAGAAAATATCATCCCCTCGATCTAGAACGAAAATCATTCGTGCACGATCTAAAGCCATTTTTTGTTGGGGAGAAATAAATTGCTGTTCCAACATAACGCTACTAGCATCTAAAGATATGCCAATCAAAGCAAGACACTCTTGACGAATTAGACATGTTTCTACTTGTTCTGCATTTACAATTTTATTATGCATAGCAATTTGAAGTACAAGAACATCATCTTCCGATGGAACAAAACATTCATCAAATTTTTGTTGTTTAAGTTTTGATACGGGCAAGGTTATGGATTGTTCTGCAGTTGTTGGTTCTCTTTTTTTAAGACGATATAAATCTTCTAATAATTCTGTAAAATTTTGATAGCGTTTGTCTCTATCTTTAACCATCATTTTAGCAATAACGGCACAAATGGCATCTGAAACTTTAGGATTACGATCTTGAATAGGCACTGGTTCTTCATTAATCAAAGCATTCATAATTGTCAATGGCTCTTGACCTTCAAAAGGTGCATATCCTGTGACAAGATGATACCAAGTAGCTCCTAGACTAAACAAATCGCTTCGTGTATCTAGATTTTCTTCGCCCTTAGCTTGTTCTGGAGACATATATTGGGGAGTTCCTAGAACAGTACCTAGCAAAGTTACTTTTTCATTACTTTCTACCATGGACTTAGCAAGTCCCATATCGCATAATTTTGCTTTTCCATCATACGTAATCATAATATTATCTGGCTTAATATCGCGATGGATAATATTATGTTGTGCAGCATATTCTAATGCCTTGCAAATTTGAATCATAATTTCTAGCACACGCAATTCATCAAATGGACCTCGACTGAGCAATTCTTTTTTAGCAGTCACTCCATCAACGAATTCCATGACATAATACCGACGACCTCGAAATTCACCCTCAGAATATGCGGCTATTAAATTAGGATGTTTTAATTGAATGGATTGTCTTACCTCTCGTTTAAAACGCTCCAAAGCTCTTGGATTATTCGAAAGCTCTTCGGAGAGAATTTTGATCGCAAATTGTTCGTTTGTAACTGGATGTCTTGCTTTGTAGACATCCCCCATAGCACCACTTCCTAATTTTTCAATTACTTCATACTCACCGATCATATATCCCATAATTCTCTCCCCCCCATATGAATGGGAAAAATAAGTGCAATACAAATGATTACCTATAATATTTCAAATAACAATAGAAAATAAATAACATAAAATTTGAGTAATAAATAATTTTTTTATACAAGCACTTAACATTTAAGATATGTAGCATCTCAGATATGTAGCATCTTATAGCATTCTTATAGCATCTTAGATGTAGATGCTACATATATTTTAGAATCTTGTTCACATTTGATAAAAAAATCAAAAACAAGATAATCCTAGCATTTTGGATAAATTTTAATAAACTCCAGGAAGATATTCAGGAGATACACTTTGTTTTACAAGCATATCATTCATTCTATGAGTAACATCCGATATAGAAATAACTCCCATTAAATTTCCTGTTTCATCTACTACTGGAATATGACGAACGTTTTTTTCTTTCATCTTCATATATACAGAAGAACAACTATCGCCTTTTTCAGCTACTACTACCTCTTTAGTCATTACATCTTGAATAGGTGTCTTTTCAGGAGATAATTGTTTAAAAACAACTCGAGTTAATAAATCTCGTTCTGTAAAAATTCCAATAGGTTTTTTTTCATCATCTGTTACAACAATAGAGCCAACAGCATTTTCAACCATTGCAGTGACTGCTTCTATAACAGCAGATTGGCCAAGACAAGTAACAACATTTTTTTTAATAATAGAATCTACTGGTATCATAATGTACCCTTTCAATATGAACTTTAAACAAAGGTTACTAACCTTTCAATATGAACTTTAACAAAGGTTACTAACAAATGTTACTTATAATTTTATAATAATGATTGTATCATACCAAAATTTTTAGAAAGTTTCAAAATAAAAGTCTATAAAAAAAACATCTATAGTTTAAACTAGAATGAACGAAAAATCAAGATTTTTCTATTGACTTTCTTTAAAGAGCCCCTATAATTTGAATTAACTATGCCTTAAATCACATTATCTGTGTATTTTTAAGTCTTAAAGCTATAGCAATTCATAAATCTTACAAATAAAAAATCAAGATTTATGTTTGTGAGATTAGTGTTTGAAATTATTGTTATATGGACAAACTTAGATTATAAAAATTAACAGAGAGGAGGAATCAGGGAGACAATATTTATCTCCTTGCTACATTATGACAAAAAAAGTTCTTATTTTAGGAGCAGGTCTTGTTGTAAGACCTATAGTACATTATCTCCTAAAACATAATTACCATGTCACAGTTGCAAGTTTAATTGCATCCCAAGCTGAAAATGTAGTCAAAAATCAACCTAATGGGATAGCCAAACAATTAGATGTAGTTCAAGAACCAGAAAAGCTTGCTTCAGAAGTTTCTCAACACGATATTATTGTAAGCCTTCTTCCTGCCATATATCATGTTCAAGTTGCTAAAGTTTGTTTGCAATATAAAAAATCTTTAGTCACTGCATCTTATATTAGTCCTGCCATGCAGGAGTTGCATGAACAAGCCTTAGAATCCAATTTACTATTTTTAAACGAATGTGGACTAGACCCAGGATTAGATCATATGGGTGCTATGAAAACTATTCATGAAGTGCAAAAAAAAGGCGGAAAAGTCGTTGGTTATTCTTCTTATTGTGGTGGTCTTCCAGCATTGGCTTCTAACAATAATCCCTTTCAATATAAATTTTCTTGGAGTCCTGTAGGCGTTGTCAAGGCTGCAAAAAACGGTGCCCGTTTTTTACGAAATAACGAAATTGTAGAGATCCCAGCAGATGAACTTTTTGAAAATTATGAATTTGTGGAGATCCCCAATTGTGGAACCTTTGAAGGCTATCCTAATCGAAATTCTCTAGATTACATTAAAAAATATAATCTTGACGGTATTCGAGATATGTTTCGTGGAACTCTCCGTAATATAGGACATTGTGAAACATGGCGATATTTTGTTCGTTTAGGTATCCTACAAGATGAAAAAAAATATGATTTTACAAAGATAAGTCCTGCAGAAGTAATTTGTGAATTGATTGGCAAAGAAAAATCAGAAGATTTATTCCAAGATGTAGCAGATTTCTTAAAAATTGAAAAATTTAGTGTCACACTTCATAAGCTCCAATGGCTTGGTTTTTTTTCTTATGAAAAGCCTAAACTAACCCAAGGTAGCGTGATGGATCTTTTCGTCCACCTACTGGAAGAAAAACTCCCACTTCTGCCTAGCGATGCAGACCTTGTAATTTTACAACACGAATTTACAGTAGAATATCCTGATAAAAAAGAAAAAATTATTTCTACACTCATTGACCAAGGAACGCCGCATGGTGACACTTCCATGGCACGCACAGTAAGTCTTCCTGTTGCCATTGCTACTCGTATGATTTTAGAAGGAAAAATTACTTTAAAAGGCGTTCACATGCCAGACGATCCTAATATTTATGAACCTATCCTTCAAGAACTTGCAGAAAATAACATTCAAATGCAGGAAAAAATCATACCCTTAACATAAAATATATTTTTGTATAAGAACCATGGTAGCGATCACATAAAATACAAAGGATGGGAAATCCCATCCTTTTATTATACAATAAACAAAACAAATAGATTATTTTAAATCCTCTATAATAAAAAAATCTATATAATAAAAAAATTTCAAACTCTCTATAAATAATAGGAAATCAACATGTCTTCACATAATATTAAAATTCCAGATGAAATCTTGTTTGAATTATTAATGCGCCATAAAATCATTCCAAGAAAAATCATCGAAGAATGTGTGCAAATACAAACTAAACTAGAATTAAAAAACGAAAAAAAAACGCTAGAAGAGTTGCTAGTAAATTATAAATTCAGATTTAGAAAAGATTTAGAAAAAATCTTATATTTTATTAGTTTTAATAAGCACAGAATTTTAGGAATTCTATTGGGTAATATTGGCATACAAGAAGAAATGTTGACAAAATCTGATTTAGAACGAGGGTTAATCACACAGAGAGCTATTTTTCGAAAAAAAAAGAAAATAGTTCCTTTGATGGACATTTTAAAAATTAAGAAAAAAATTACACCAGAAAATATAGAAAAACTAGAAAAACGTTGGGAAATCATTTCATCGGGTGAACATTATATTATATATAAAAAAGCATTAGATTATTTTATTCAAGAAGACAAAAAAGATAACGAATGGCGTCTAAATCTTACGAAAAGAATACAAGCAAAAAGACAAAAAGACGGTTGGGGTACTACAACTCTTGGTAAATTTTTTAATGTTGCTTTAAAACTAGATGGGAAACAAGAAATTCCGCCTTCTAAATATGAGAAAGAAGCCATCACTGCACCATACCAACAAGAAATTTTACCTTCTAAATATGAGAAAGAAGCAGTAACTTCGCCATATCAACAAGATACATCTTCCTCAAAAGAAACACAACAAAAAGAAAACTCGAGTGCATTTGCTCCTCCCACTGTAAATAAAGAACAAGAATCGCAAAATCAGCAAATCTCCAATTTTATTTCTGTACGAAACATTGCAAGTAATCATGAGGATTTAGAATTAAATGCCACCATTGCGATGACATTAGATTCTTACAGTATGGCTACTACGAAAAAAACTTCCTTATTTATACCATTTACCATTGCTGTTTGTATTCTTGCTTTAGCAGTAGGTCTAATTATAGTAAGTGACAATAAAGAAATTAAAGATTTTCAAAATATTAACTATTTAATTGAAAATAAAGAATATGAGAATGCTGAAGAATCTTGCCATAATTTTTTAACAATATATCCACGAAGCAAACAAAAATCTATAGTACTCCATGCACTACAAGAATTAATTTTGCAAAAAGCAGACATCCAATATAAGATGCAGTCTCAACAAGAAGCAAAAAAATATTTGCATGAAGTGATTCAATTGGATCCTGAGTCTGAATTAGCTCACAAATCTCGTAACTGGTTAAAACAAATAGAACAAGAATGTATTCAACAAAAACAACAACAAAAATGGGAAGAACGATTTATACAATATAGCAGTCATTTACAAAATAACCAATACATAGCTGCTAAAGATGATTTAGCATGGCTTACACAGAATAATATTGATTCTACCACACAAAAAAAATTAAATAACAAGCAAGAACATTTTCAAAAAATAGAAAAAGAATACAATAGCCAACTTTATAAATTCATTCCTAGAAAAGAATGGCAAGGAACAGAAATAAATCTTTCTTCTAAAATTTCCTTTCTCCCCAAAGATATTAGCGTTATCCAATTACAAGCAATGCACCAACAATATAATTACGTTCACAGCCTAGGTTATTTTTACACCATTGCCAATGGATTTTTATATTGTTTACAAGCATCCAATGGTAAAACAATATGGTTAGATTATATTGGTGAAAAAACATATCCCCCTCTTTTCCTTTTAGAAACACAAGAATTTTACAACACAAAATTTGCAAGTCACATATTGGTTGCTTCTTCTCATTCCAATTCTATCACAGTGTATGAAGCCCAAAGTGGGAAAATAGCTTGGAAAACAGAACTTCCTAGTGTTATTGCATATGCACCTGTTATCCATAAAAATAAAGTTTACGTTACTTGTTTAGATAATTTTTGCTATACTATTGACCTACAAACTCATCAATGGGACGGTGGTTATAAAATTCCTCACCAACCCAATAGTTCGCCAACCTTTGATAAACATGAAAATATCATGTACCAAACAACACCGCATCATATTTATGCTTATAGCATCCAAAATGGAAAACTTTTATTTACGATTCCCACTAAAGATTCTACAGTGAATTCTGTTGTGAGTTTAGGAAATTACGTCTTAGTTCCTACACAAAGACAAGTCAGTACAACGATTGCATGTTACCAAATCAAAAATAAACAAAATGAATACATAGCAACTGAAATCAAAACAGAAACATTCCCGGATAAATTACAAAGTCCTCTTATTTTAACGAATGGTTTACTAGCCTTTACCACAAACAATTATCTATATATATACAGCATTCATCCTAGCGATTCAAAAGAAACATTTCTACAACTTGTGCGAGCTAAAATATCACTACCTGATACACAACAGAGTACATTTTTAGAATTCACTAACTTTACAAAATATTTACTGATTGCCCAACAAAATTTCCTTTTATTTCGTACAGATAATTTTAAATCGATTCAACTAACAACAGAAACAAAAAAATCGATTCCTTTAGAAACATATTTACCTATACAACATACAGAAAATTACTATTTTTTTGCACAACGCACGCCTGATAAACAACAATATTATATGAAATGTTTTGAACTCAAAAACAATCAATTTATCCCTATTTGGGAAAAAACAATTTCCCAAGGGATTCAAAAAGACCCTATTCTTACAAAAGATCATCGAGTATTCTTTTTTTCCCAAGATGGCAACATTCATGAATTATATGTACATGAAAATCAAAAGCTCAATTATCGTCTTTTTACAGATACTAATGCAGATGCAAAAATTTCTCCTTGTTATCTTTCTATGGGAGACGGTTACTTATATATAGCACAGAACAACCAACAAATTGTTTGTTACAATAGCATCACTGGTCTGCCCAGTAGAAATACAATATTATTGCCTCTTTCTTCAGAGCAACCTTATTTTACCATTCATAAAGAAAACATATTTTTCACCCAGAACAACGCTATTTTTGGATATTCTCTAAAAACAGGCAAAAAAAATCACGTAGAACTAGAAGGTCCCTTTAACATACCTTTTACAACAGCTATTGTCAGCTATGGCGATTTTCTATATGTAGGAAATAAAAATGGTCAACTCTATGAAATTAAAAGCACACCTGAGCGTCCTCTTCCTTATTTACAGAGAAATTGGGGATTAGAAAAAAATTCTGCAATCACAGAACCTATTCATATTCAAGACAATATTTTATTTTTAGGAACAGAGAATAATCACGTGTATGCTTTGGATCTAGTTACTAAAATTGAATATTGGAATAAAACAATACAAGGCAATCTAAAAAGTCGTCCTATTGTATTCCAAGGCATTACATATTTTGGAACAGACGAACGCATGTTATATGCGATAGAAAATAAAACTGGGAAAATATTATGGTCAAAACATTGCTATGGGAAAATCCTTACTTCGCCTGTAATTGCAAATAATAAACTTTACTTTGCTACTATGGCAAGTGAACTCTACTGTTGCGATCCTCTAAGCGGTGTTATAGAAAAACAATATTATTTAGGAAGTCCCATTGCTAGCAATCCAGTTGTCTTAGAAAATTACTTACTACTAGCAGGCACAAAAGGTTTCCTTTATATTGTAGATATCCAAAAACATTAAACATATGCTATGTCTCTACAAATTTTAAAGGGATACAATAAAAATTATATTGATTTTTTTTTGGAAAAAACTTAAAATTAAATCATAATTTAGAATAATACTATACAGTAGAAAATTTCATTTTAAAGTATCTTAATTTATTCTATTATTCTAGAAAATAGAGGAAGAGAGGAATCTCATGGAAAACAATGAAAAACAAAACCAAATGGATCGAAGAGAATTTTTCGGAAATTTAGGGAAATGGTCTAAAGCCGTTGTCGGTGGAATTCTTTTAAGTAGCGTACTTACAGGTTGCAAACATCTCCGTACATCTTGGTATAATAGTGGCAATAATTGGAACAATGGACATAAACCCAATTGGTATAATGGCGGTGGACATTGGCACAATGGTAGTGGTGGTTGGAACAATGGTGGCGGCGGTTGGCACAATAGTGGCGGCGGTTGGAAAAATAGTGGCGGCGGTTGGCACAATAAAGGCGGTGGTTGGAACAATGGTGGCGGCGGTGGACATTGGCACAATCGTGGTATAGGCTCAGGACGTTATTAATCACAGAGGGAATAGAATGGAAGAAATTTGCTATATTGTTCCCATCAAATATGTCCCCCAATTTCATAATCATGAACTCATTGTGCAAATTCAAAATATTCATGAATTGGCTCAATTGTTAGAAAGTAATATCCAATTAAACATACGATACTTTCAAATCATAAACATACATGAAAATTGGAAAAATATTCTTCAATATACTGGTCCTGTTCCTTTAGATGTTGTTATCCAACATCCAGAAACAGAATATTCTTTATTATACAGATATACAGAATTTGGACAAATTCGTGCTAATATATCATGTAAACTAGGTTGTTTTAAAGCAATCAAACTAGCTGCTGCACTACATTTTCCAGTGCGATTAGATATGAATCATGCACCCAATATACCTTGGAACGAATGGCAACAAATCTTCCATTTCTATACAACAAACCCTTGTGTCACAGAACCTATAGAACCATTTCATTCTCTATTACATGCCCAATATCAAAATATTTCCATCAATTTATGGGATATTTTAGAAGAAAATCCAAAATATATTCAAATCATAAACGACCAAGGTCAAATAAAAACTCCCCCTCATAGTATTATTGATTCAGAATGCCAACAATGTTCATATTTTTCTACATGCCAAGCTTATTGGAAAAAAAATTCTGCTTCCTGTACTATGCAACCACTTTTTACCCTCATTCAAGAAACTGCTAGTCAACTCCATCAAGATCATCAACAATATAATGCAGGAGATAAGCTTTGAATGATCCACTTTCCCTTATTTTTCTTCCTACATTAGAGTGCAATGCAGAATGCGAATACTGTTTTGAAAATAAAAATACAAAAAAAATACACCATGCACAATTGCAAATCATCTTTCAAAAAATTTTGCAATATATGGATGAAACAAATATTCAAACATTGCACGTTCATTGGCAAGGTGGCGAAATTATGATGTTGCCACCTTCTTGGTATTTACAAGCATATGACATCATACAAAATTTAGCAATAAAAAAACAAAAAAACATCTTCCATTATTGTCAAACAAATTTGCTTGGATACAACCAAGAATGGAAAAATGTTTTTCACACCATGTTTCACAATTCCATAGGAACGTCCATTGATTTTCCCAATGTACATAGAAAAACAAAACATGGAAATACAGAAGATTATGACAGAATTTTACAACAAAACATACAACGAGCCCAACAAGACAACATACAGATTGGTGCCATAGCTGTTCCCAATACAGCTACTTTACAAAAAACAGCCCAAGAATTTTATGATCACTTTGTACATTTCCACCATCTTTCTAATTTTCAAATCAATACACCATTTCCTGGCGGAGAAGCCAATAAAAACAAAACGATTCTATCTATAGAACAACTCATACAATTTTATCAAAATCTATATACCATTTGGCTTCAACAAGGGATAGAAAATAATATACAAATACTCCCTTTTCAACCATGGCATCATTACTTTAAAACAGGAACATTAGAAAACTCCTGCGTTTGGCAAGAAAATTGTGCTAAAGAATTTTTCTGCATAGATCCTCAAGGAAACATTGCTCAATGCGATTGTTGGGTAACAAGCTACCCTGAATTCCACTACGGAAATATATTTACAGACCAAAGCCTTCAAGAAATATTAGACACAAGCAAAATACGAATACAATTTCTACAAAGACCAGAAAATATCATCCAAAACGAAGATTGTATTGATTGTGCTTATTTAGGACTTTGCCACGGTGGTTGCCCTATTCGTACATACACAGTATATAATAGACTAGATAAAAAAGATCCCTATTGTTTGCTATATAAAACTATATTCCAAACAATACAAAATGAAACAATAGAAAATGTGCTTTAAAAACAATATATAGGAACAAATTCCTATTTCAAAAAAACAATACAGGACAAAAAAATGGAAAACACAATAGAAGATGCTGAAAATAACAAAGAAATTTTAAAACAACACACAGTCAGTCAATTTTTACATCAAGTTCTTTGTCTACCTCAAGAACTTGCTGAGGAAGAAGCAAAAAAATTTATGAAACACCTACATCCCAAAACAATAGAACACATAATTGCATTCCTTGATTATATAACTATGTGTCCTATGTCCAAACAAAGCCTCATTACAAATTTTCAGCTCACGCTACAACAATACGAAAAAGAAAACGGCAACTGCATGTGTCCTTTCCAAACAACTCAATGTAAAAATTTAACAGAACTCAAAATAGGCGAAAAAGCAAAAATTTTAAAATTACGAGCTAGTGGTGCTATTCGTCGTCGATTGATTGATATGGGTGTTTTACCAGATGTTGAAGTAGAGCTTCAATGCATTGCTCCATTAGGCGACCCTATTAAAATTAAAATGAAAGGATATTGTCTCACATTAAGAAAAGCAGAAGCAGAAAGTATCCTTTTACAAGTAGACCAAGAACAAAGTGCATAAACAAAACATCTTGGTGCAAATAGGAAAACATCATGGATCAAAAGGAAAATAAGGAACATAAGGAACATAAGGAAAAAATTGTAACTAAAATAATGAAGAAACCTAGTCTTCCTCAACATTTCATTCATAGAGCTATCGAACAAAAAAATATAGAAAAACAAACTGAGCAAATGGAACAAACAGAATATCTTATCCATCAATGGAAAGAAACATTTCAAAAAATGAAACAAAAGGAAGAAAGAAAAAAAAATATCATCGCAGAAATTTTTCCAGATGAAGAGAATGATGAGAAAAACTATAGTCATAATAAAAATAATTCTTCTATAGAAGATAAAACTCTCGAAGATAAAGATAAAACTCTCGAAGATAAAGATAAAACTCTCGAAGATAAAGATAAAACTCTCGAAGATAACGATAAAACTCTCGAAGATAAAATTGTTTCAGAAAAAACAAAAACAATTTTTAAACAAACAAAGAAAACTGCAGAAGATAAAATTACTTTAGAAAAAACAAAAATACTTTTTAAACAAGCAAAAAAAACTCCAGAAGATAAAATTGTTTTAAAACAAATAGAAGAAATCCATTCTCAAGAAACAGATCTAAAAGAAGAAAAAGCAAATCATTCCATAACTTCTCTTTTCGCAACTATTGCTCCAGATAATGAAGAAGAAAATCATAGACTATCTGATGCATCTGTTTTTAACAATGATACTTTTTTTTGTGAATATGAAGAAGAACTCTCATTTTCTGATGAAACCATGGTTGCAGAACCTATTATGGCTACAGCTATAGATGTAACACAAAATGAAGTATCCCTAAATGGAGTACATTTACAGGCCAATGACGAAACACTTATAAAAAAAGTACCATTGCAAGACAACCACGACAATATAATACAAAAAAAAAGTACCATTGCAAGACAACCACGACAATATAATACAAAAAAAAGTACCATTGCAAGACAACCACGACAATATAATACAAAAAAAAGTACCATTGCAAGACAACCACGACAATATAATACAAAAAAAAGTACCATTGCAAGACAATGACGACGATACAATACAAAAAAAAGTACCATTACAAGATGAATATGATGCAGACATGACATTGCTTTGGGAAGAAAAAATCGAAGTCAATGTAAATATAGAAACTCCTGAACTCATTTCTCCCTTGACTGGAAAAATTTTATTATTAGACAAAGATAAAATTCTCATAGGTCGAGCCAATGACACAGATATGATGCTCATAGATGACTATATTTCTCGCTACCATTTAGAATTAAGAAAAACTCCTTTAGGATATACCTTGAAAAATATCGGAACAAACGATATACTAATAGAAAAACAAATCATCAAACAACAAACAAACATCCAATTGGAACAAAAAATACTTGCTAACAACAACACAACAGTACTTTCTAAAGAAACTACCATCTATATAGGAGACCATATTTTATACTATATTCCTAAAAATACCCAACAACCACAAACTCCTGCAAGCCAAAGAATTCAGACACAAAAATATCATTTCTATCAAGGGCTTGCAGAACAAAAAAGAGAACTTTTAGAAGCAGCACAAATGCAAAAATATTTAACTCCTTCTCGAGCTATCTTTGACAACTTAGGTATTGGAATGTGGTTTCAATATATGGCAATCAACGACTTATCTGGCGACTTCTTTCTATATCACAAAGAGGAAGATTCTATATATTTTTGTTTAGGCGATGTTAGTGGTCATGGTTCTGCTGCTGCACTTCTTGCCAATCAAATATCAGGCATGTTTCGAATTTTAGCACAACAACAACAAACAACTGAAGATATTATCAAAATACTCAACCAAAATATATACAATGCCAAACGAAAAACACATAACTTATACGCATTAATCAATGCACTCAAAGTCACACAAAATAGAATCGACTTTTCCATTGCAGGAAATGCAGTTCCTCCTCTTTATTACAATGCAGAAGAAAACAAAGTGATATCTTTAGATACACCTTCTACACCTGCAGGACTTCTGACTTCAGAACATTTTAAAATATATACAGACCATATTGATTTTAAAGAAAATGATCTACTTATCCTCTTTACAGACGGAGTCACAGAAGCCCAAATGCACGACAAATCTCTACTGGAATATGAAAGAACACAAGAACAACTGACAAAACAAATACAAGAATATACAATATTAGAAAACTTTTTAGAAAACTTTTTAATTTGGCTGAAAAAAAATAGTGAAATCAAAGATGACCTAAGCATTGTGCTTATAGGAAAACTTCCAACAACATAGAAAAAAAATCGTATTCAGAATCGTAATAAAAAAAAGCGTATTCAGAATCATATGAATCAGTAAAATATTAAAATAAAAATCATATAAAGAATGGATAAAAAGTGAACGATCAAGGCAGAAAAAAAACATCATACCACGCCATCATCGAAAAATTTAGCCAGCTAAAAGACCAATTACAATATGCAGGCTTCTGCCGAAGCGCAATCCGCATATCCTATGCCATCCCTTGGACACAATGGCAAGAAAAAGGTTTTCAACCTTTTCCCTTAGAAAATCTGTCAGAAGAACTCCATGATATTCTAAAAAACATACAATATACATTAACAACACAACAAAAAAATTATGAATATGACCATATAGTAGATTTAGTAGAAAACATCTTGACTCATTTTAAAGACAAAGACGAAGAAGTACAGACCAAACAAAAAAGAATCACAGAAACAAAAACATATGTTAAGCAAAAAATCATTAACTCGGAGACAAAAACATATGTTCCGTCTAATAATTCCAATCTAAGAATACCCGACACAGTTCAAAGCCAATCTATTTATGCCCGTCTTCCTAATCAAATACAGGAACATGAACGAATAGCTATTCCTGAAGACGAGTACGAAGACAGCAATGATGAAATCTATGTCCAAGAAACATTTCAAACAGATACCATCAATACCTCGACAAATGGAGATGACCATTTACAAGGAACTTCCGAAGAAAGCCTAGATGTACAATTTTGTAATCAAGAACTTCCTAAACAAACAAAAAAACAGAGAAACACATCTACTTGGAAACTCCGAGACATAAACCAAACAAAGCTTGAAAAAAAAGAAACAGAACAAGCCATTCTTCTCACAAGACTTGAAATTGATCTTCGCAATTGCCAACTTACATTTGCTCCTACAAATCCTTTGCAACAAACGATAAAATCCCTCATACAGATGATACAGTGGCTTCATAATCATCCTACTAAATTTCAAAAAGAACAAATAGAAAATCAATTACACTTGTTACAAGAAAAATGCAATGAAATATTAGAAAATCGTCGTTTAAACTCTTTAGAAGAAAAACAACTGCAAAAGTTACAAAACACACTTCAACAATTAATAGAATAACTCAACAAGTATATAATAAAGGAAATAACATGACAGACAATATAATTTTACATGAAGTTGGTCCCCGTGATGGGATTCAAGTAGAAAAAAAAATTGTCCCTACAGAAACAAAAATACAATGGATTCAAAAATTATGGGAAAGTGGAATCACTACGATTCAAATTGGCTCCTTTGTACGTGCAGACAAAGTTCCTAGCATGGGAGATACACCAGAATTATTTCAACAATTGCAAGCTATCAAGCCAGACAATGTTTGTCTATCAGCACTAGTTTTAAACGACAAAGGTGTAGATCGAGCATTAGAATCCAATGCAGATATGATTTGCATCGGCGTATCTGCTAGCGAGACACATAGCCTTAAAAATAGTGGGAAATCTACTAGCGAAGCATTAGCAAGAAACATACAATCAGCAAAAAAAGCTGTGGAAGCCGGGAAAAAAGTGCAAGTTTCCATTCAATCTGCATTTGGTTGCGGCTTTGAAGGTCCCATTGATCCTGAAAAAGTCTTAAATATTGCTAAAGAATATATCAATGCAGGTCTTTATAATATCAGTTTAGCAGACACAGCAGGTCATGCCAATCCTCTACAAGTGGAACAACTCTACACAAAACTTCAAGCTTTAGATCCTAAAATTCAAATGGCTTGCCACTTTCACAACACATATGGTCTTGGACTTGCAAATTGCTATGCAGCATGGAAAGCTGGCGTACAATCCTTTGAAACTTCATTTGCAGGACTCGGTGGTTGTCCCTTTACAAAAGTTCCCTCAGGAAATGTATGTACGGAAGACTTTGTCCATAGTTTTCAAAGAATGAATTATCTCACACATATACAATTATCATCACTCATTGAATTAGCCAATAATATTGCTACATTCTTTGAAAGAGAACTTCCTGGTATGATTTACAGAACAGGCCCGATTCAACCAAGTGCATCTAAGTCCTAATTCAAATTCTGGTCAAAATAATTTTTGAGCATATCATGGACTCCATAACTATTCTTTGCCCAAATTGCGATAAAATATTCACTGTGAATGAACCTTACATCAACGTACATTGCGTTTATTGCAATTTTTTGATAGAAACAAAAAACCATCCCTATATTATCTGCATTTGTAATTGTGGCAAACAACATAAAATATGGACACCATATTCCAACAAAACTGCATTATGCCAAAATTGTAGCAGTCCCATTCGACTTCCTTATTTTTCCCTCCATTCTTCTGAAGAAACAAATATAATGCAAGAATCACATAAAGTTCACCAAAAAAAAGACATAGACACACTAAAAAACGAAGAAATAACCGATTTATGGGGAGATGATGATTGGGTAGGGAGTGACAATCCTATCGTACTTAACGAAATAGAAAAACAATGCATAGATTTTTATAAAAAACAAAAATATCCCTATCCATTTATTAAAAATAAAGACTACTTACATAACCAACAGAGATATTCAAGTGCCATCGACACAAATCCAATCATAGCGATTATGATCATTCTATTTCTAGTTATCATCACCCTATTATATTGTTACATTAGCAATTTCAGGTATCAAAAAAAAAATAATCCCATAGATATACCAACTATACAATCAGAAGAAATGGAACAAGAAAAGCTAAGATTCCCTAAATAATATAATATCCTTATAAAAAAATAAGTTAGATTTAAAAAAGTCTGACTTATTTTTTTGTTTTTTTACAACATAAAGTTAAAAAAAGATTGCTATTGCATACTATTTTTGAGACAATAGCCTACAGAATCCATTCATTTTATAGAAAGAAGTGAAAATATGAGAAAATTTTTTTTCTGTTTTTTAATAATTTGCTGTATTTTTTGTAATGCACAATCTATTAAAGTTTCCCCTGAAACAAAAGAAAAAATCCATAATGCTACGGACTTAGGCGTTCGTTTTTTACGAAATAGCATGAATAAAGAACAAAATTTAGGTGATATTGGGATCACCTCCCTAGCTTTAAAATCATTTTTCCAATGTCGTAGAAAATACGGACCAGCAGATGGACCATGGATTCGAAAAGGCATTGAATACGTTGTTTCTCATCAAAAAGAAGACGGTGGAATTTATACTAATATGTTGGGTACTTACTACACATCCATCGCGCTTTTAATGCTCACATCTCATCCCGACGTTGCTAAACAATATAAAGACGTGATTGAAAAAGCCAAAGATTATTTACTCAACGTTCAATGCGATGAAAAGCAAGGATACCAAGCTGACATTGATCATTTTTACGGTGGTATTGGATATGGAGGCGATGAACGTCCTGACTTATCTAATACACAATTTGCTTTAGAAGCATTGAGAAAAGCAGGTGTCCCAGCATCTAATCCTGCCTTTCAAAAAGCTATTATCTTTTTACAACGATGCCAAAATCGTAGTGAAAGCAATGACCAAGCTTGGGCAGGCAATGATGGTGGTTTTGTTTATATGCCTGCATCAAGTGCAGCAGGCACAACTGTTAGTGAAAAAGGGCAAATTCAATACCGTTCCTATGGTAGTATGACATATGCAGGAATTAAAAGCTATATATATGCTGACTTAAAACAAGATGATCCTCGAGTCGCTGCTGCAATAGAATGGACAAGAAAAAATTACGACTTAACACAAAACCCTGGAGGTGCTGGTTTACAAGGCCTATACTATTATTATCATACGTTTGCAAAAACAATGAACTTACTAGAAATAGGAATATTCAAAGATAGCAATGGTGTAGAACATCATTGGAAAGAAGAACTTGCTCAAATTCTTCTTGCTAAACAAGCTCCAGATGGTTCTTGGAGAAATACACATCCTCGTTGGTGGGAACAAAACCCTCAACTTGTAACTTCTTATGTCATTATTTGCCTTTCTCATTGTTTACAATAACATTACAAAAAAAGAGTATGTAATTATCGTTACATACTCTTTATAGTTTTATACGTCTCTTATTTTCACAATTATTAGGAGTTGTATATGGATCATTTTATAATATGGGGTCAATTTTTAATTGCAGCAATCTTAGTCGTTATTGCTGGGTATAAATTGACAAGATATGGTGATGTTTTTTCAGAAAAATTCAAACTAGGTCATGTTTTTATTGGATCTGTTCTCATTGGTTGGTGTACCTCCTTACCAGAATTAGTTCTTAGTATTGGTACAGTTGCTTATATTCAGCCTCCGTCACCAAGCATTTCTATTGGAAATGTTCTTGGTAGCAACTTGTTCAATATTTTTATTATTGTTTTTCTAGACATTATTTATTGGAAAGGCCCTATCTTACGAAAAGCAGAACCTAATGTAAAACTTTCTGTTTGGTTTTCTCTAGGCATGGCAGTTCTATTGGGTTTGGCTCTCTTTTTTCAATGCAAAGGCGAAATTTCTTATCTTCGTATAGGATATGATGCAACACTTATCTTTATAGTATATATGATAGTCACTATAATATCGTATTATGCAGACAAAAAATCAAAAGTATCTGAGGAAGAGGAAGAAGCACCTATCCCAGATAAATACACATCTATCAGCATTCCTGGATTATTAGCACGTTCTTTTGTAGTCATTCTAATTATCCTTGTGGCAGGTCTTTGGATGAGTACATTGGCACCAAAAATCGCAGAAGCATATAATTTAGGTCAAAGCTTTGTAGGTTCTTGCTTTGTTGCTATTGTTACTTCATTGCCAGAAGTTGTTACATCCATTATTGCTGTTCGCCTAGGATTCCCTAACATGGCATTTGGCATTATCTTTGGAAGCAATATATTCAACGTTGCTATTGTATCTATTTGCGACGTTTTCTACCAAGGTGGTGAATTGGGCAATAACTTAATTGCTAATATTCCTGCTTCAGAATACTATATTGCTATCTTCTTTCTCCTTGCTATGACTCTTGTAGTCATCCTAACCTTAACATTTTGCAAATCTGAAGGACGAAAATACTTCATTGGTATAGAGTCTATATTCTTAGCTATCCTCTACGTTCTTGCCATGTATTGTATGTATAATCCCAATTTTATATATAGTCTTTGGAAATGTTGATCTAATATGTTTATAAAATTTATGTTATAAAAAATATAAGTGTTGTGAATAACAAAAAATTTGTACTTTTTTTTTATTCACAACACTTATATTTTTTTATATTAATGACTACATACATTAATATAATATCTTGAAAATAAACTTATATTTCCTTAATAATTTCCTGATAAAAATAAGAAGGAGCTATCTATGAATCATTTTATACTATGGAGTCAATTTTCAATTGCAGCAATCATGATCATTGTCGCTGGATATAAATTAACAAGATATGGAGATGTTTTTTCAGAAAAATTCAAACTAGGTCATGTTTTTATTGGATCTGTTCTAATTGGTTGGTGTACCTCATTACCAGAATTAGTACTAAGCATCGGTACTGTTTCTTTTGCACATCCTCCTGCACCAAGCATTTCCATGGGAAATGTTCTTGGTAGCAACTTGTTCAATATTTTTATTATTGTTTTTCTAGACATTATTTATTGGAAAGGTCCTATCTTACGAAAAGCAGAACCTAACGTAAAACTATCTGTTTGGTTTTCTCTAGGTATGGCAGTTTTAATGGGCTTTGCTCTCTTTTTTCAATGCAAAGGCGAAGTTCCTTATCTCCGTTTAGGTTATGACGCTGCACTTCTCTTTTTAGTCTACATAATAGCCACTATGGTAATGTATTATGCAGATAAAAAATCAGAAGTCTCTGTAGAAGAAGCACCTATCCCAGATAAATACACATCCATCACCATTCCTGGATTATTAGTACGTTGTGCTATAGTCATGGTAATTATTGTTGCTGCTGGTCTTTGGATGAGTACATTAGCTCCAAAAGTCGCTGAAGTATATGGGTTAGGTCAGAGCTTTGTAGGTTCTTTCTTTGTTGCCATTGTTACCTCATTGCCAGAAGTTGTTACTTCCATCATTGCTGTTCGCCTAGGATTCCCTAACATGGCATTTGGGACTATCTTTGGTAGCAATATATTCAACCTTACTATAGTAGCAATTTGTGATATATTTTACCAAGGTGGTGAATTAGGTAACAATTTAATTGCCAATATCCCTGCTTCAGAATACTATGCTGCTATCTTCTTTCTCCTTGCTATGACTATTTTAGTCATCCTAACCTTAACATTTTGCAAATCTGAAGGACGAAAATTCTTCATTGGCATAGAAAGCATCTTCTTAGCAATTTTCTACGTTCTTGCCATGTATTGTATGTACAATCCCAATTTTATACATAGTCTATGGAAATTTTGATCTAACATATTTATAAAACTTAGTTTATAAAAAATATAAGTGTTGTTAATAAGAATATTTTCTTCTATTATTAACAACACTTATTGTTATATTATGATCTACAATGTATATTATATACCAAAACTATTACTATCACTTACATTTTTTTATTTTAATTTTGAAACAAAAATTATAATAATGATGAATAATAATGCACAATTTAAATATACAAGATAATCTAAAATTAAAATATATATATTATAATATACTTATAATCCATAATTTATAAACACTGTTTAAAATTTATACCATTTATATAAGAATAAATATAATACACAGGGAATGTTACATTATATTTTTTTATATGTTCTTGTATAGAATTCACAATTTCTTGGTACTTATATCTTGTAGAAAAATGGAATAATCCAAGGAGCTTAATATTACTTTTCTGGACATTTGCAAACACTTCATCGATCGTTGCATGCGTATTTTCATCACGATCTTCTGAATTTAAAAATGTACAATCATGTAAAACAACTTCTGCATCTTGCATAATCTCTTCTGGAAGAGCCATTGTATCTCCTGAATAACAAAGAAGAGGATGCAAATATGATCGACTAATATGCGACTTTCCATATTTTTGAATTTCTTGCAACAATTCTTTGGTGGAAAGATTTTTATATTCATCTTTCAATTTTGTTCTTGTTTCTTCGATTTTATATCCTAAAGTTAAAGTAGGTTCTTTATGTTGTACTTTAAATGCTTGAATCTGTCGTTTGGAGGGCAAGGATACAATATCGCCATCACACAGCTCTTCCCAAACTACTTCAAAAGGTAAATTTCCTATAGAATCTTTTACATATTGATAAATTTTATTTATATTTCTATCTGCTTTAGGATAATAAATAGTAATGGGTTTTTCTTTGTCCCCCATAGAGGAGGCACGAGACCGTAAAATTCCTGGAATACCAGCTGTATGATCACCATGTCCATGAGAAATAAAAATATATTCTATTCCATAAATCATATTTCTCATCATGACACTAACGCCTTCACCCGCATCAAAGAGAAGATGATCTGGTTTATAATAAAACCACGTAGAGTACTTGGCAAGGGAAAATCCTGTAATATTTTTGATAATTTCTTGGTGTAATGACATGAATTGGCCTTTGTATGGATACAAAAAGGTAAGAAGGAGTAAACAAAATATTTACTTCTTCTTACCTTTTTAGGATTACTCCTTCTTGATCTATGGTTTGTATTCTTTAGATTGAAAGGAATATGTAAAATTAGTATGTACATCATACGTATTTTTAAGAATAGCAACCACATCTTCAATAAATACAAGTTCTTCGTTCGTAGGAATCACAAATACTTTAACTTTAGATTCTGGTTTAGAAATCATGACTTCTTTTGAAAATGTTTTTTCATTGATTTCTTTGTCTAAAATAATTCCCATAGATTCTAAATTTTCGCATGTTTTAGCACGAATCAAAGGCGAATTCTCACCTACACCAGCTGTAAATACAACAGCATCCACTCTTCCCAATGCTGCATAATATGCACCTAAGTATTTTTTAAGTCTATAAGATTCCATTTCAATAGAAAGTTGACATTTCTTATCACCTTGTTCTGCAGCATTTTCAATATCACGACGATCTGTGTACTTTCCTGTAATACCTTTTAGACCAGATTCTTTATTCAGAATAATTTCTACTTCATCGATAGTTTTATTTTCCATGCGACAAATATAAGGAAGAATAGAGGCATCTAAATCTCCAGAACGAGTTCCCATAATAGCACCTTCAAGAGGAGTCATTCCCATAGAAGTGTCAATGCAAATACCATTTTTAATGGCTGCATGAGAAACGCCATTTCCAATATGCATAGTAATAATATTGCATTCTTTGTAAGGCTTATCTAATAAAACAGCAGCTCGTTTTGATACATAAAGATGACTCGTGCCGTGAAATCCATAGCGTCGCACACTATACTTTTCATACCACTCATAAGGTACGCCATATAAAAACGCATAATCTGGCATAGTTTGATGAAAAGCAGTGTCAAATACTGCAATTTGTGGGAGAGAAGGCATCAATTCTTTTGCAGCTTGGATGCCTTGAATATTGGCTGGATTGTGAAGAGGAGCAAGTGGTATATTTTCTTGTAATTTATCAATGAGTTCTTGATTGATAAGAAAGGAACGAGCAAATTGCATACCACCATGCACAACACGATGACCAATAGCATCTAATTCTTTGACATCTTTAATAATCCCATGTTGAGGATGTACGAGTGTGTCAAAAATCAATTGCAATGCTTCTTTATGAGTAGGACATGCTTTTTCAATAGTGACAGATTCTTTGCCACTTGGTTTATGATTAATGTATGCTGCTTTTCCTTCACCAACAACTACTTTTTCAACAAGACCTTTGCATAAGACTTGTTTTTTTTCCCAATCATATAATTGGTATTTGGCAGAAGAACTGCCACAATTGAGTGCTAAAATTTTCATACTATTCCTATTTTATCTTGTAACTAGAAAATATATTTTAAAAACGCCTTTTTTAACTAAAAAAAATATTTTAAAAACGCTTTTTTTAATTAGAAAAAATGTTTTAAAAACGCCTTTTTACCACGAAACAACCATACAGCTAACACATTTTTTTATTTAACTTGTGTAGCAGTAATGGCGATTAAATCCACAATATCCTCTACAGTACAACCACGACTTAAATCATTGATAGGTTTTGCACCGCCTTGTACAACAGAACCTATGGCTTTACAATTTCCAAGTCTTTGTGCAATTTTATAACCAATATTTCCTGCATCTAAGTCTGGGAATACAAATACATTGGCATGACCAGCTATGCGAGATCCTGGAGCTTTTCGTTGACCAATAGATTCAACAGTGGCAGAATCAAATTGTAACTCACCATCTATTTGAATATCAGGACGTGCTTTTTTGACGATATCAAATGCTTGGGAAACTTTATCTACATCTTCGTGTGCTGCACTTCCTTTTGTGGAAAAAGAAAGCAATGCTACTTTAGGAACTTGTCCAGTGAATAACGAATAATTATCTGCTGTAGAAATAGCAATGTCTGCTAACTGTTCTGAAGTAGGGTTGGGATTGACTGCACAATCTGCAAAAAACATAAGACCGTCAGATCCGTACTCTGTTTTAGGAGAAACCATTGCAAAAAAAGAAGAAACTGTTTGAATGCCCTTGGCAGTTCCAATACAATGCAACATAGCACGCATTGTGTCTGCGGTAGGACGCACTGCACCAGCTACCATCCCATCTGCTTCATTATCATACACAAGCATAGCACCAAAAAATAAAGGATCCTCAGAGATGATCACTTTAGCTTTTTCCATTGTCATGCCTTTTTTAGCACGTTTCTCACAATATATTTTAATATATTCTTCTGTTTTAGGATGTGTTTTTGGGTCAATGATTTCTACTTTAGAAATATCGCATTTTTCTTCTTGGGCACGTTGTTTAATCGTAGAAGGATTGCCAATCAGAATAATACGACCATATCCTTTTTCAATGGCTTGCTGTGCTGCATGGAGTATTCTCGCGTCATTACTTTCAGGAAGTACGATTCGTCTAGGAGTTGTTTTAGCTGTTTTATAAACTTTTTGCATGAAATCCATGAAAATTGTCCTTTTAAAATTGTTCTTTTTAGAAATAAAATATTTCTAATATTTCTAATATTTCATCTGTACTAATTCGTTCTGTTGGTTCTTTTTTTAAAGAAAGTTCCACGATTTCAATGAGTTCGCTAGGAACTTTTTCTTTCTCTAATATTTGCGTAACATATTGAGGATTTTCTTCGATAATCTTTTGTGTAAGCTGTTGTTTTGTAAGCATATAAAAAAATGTCATTCCTAAGGAATAGACATCTGCTTTAAAAGTAAGATACTCTGCTCCTGTTTTTTGTTCTGGTGCTAAATATTGAACAAAAGACAGTACATTATTAGGAATATTCTCAATATTTGTATTTTCTATATAATCTTTAATATATTTCCAACGTAAATTGGTTGGTTCTAATATTTTTGTAATATATTCTTCCTCTTGCTGATATACAATAATATTACATGGTTGAATATTGCCATGATAACAATAATCTTCTGGTTTTTTCTCTCGAATTTGAGATGCATCTTCTTCTAATACAGGAGGTCGTTTTTCCCAAGTAGCAAGTCGATGAATATAATGCAATGCTTCTACTATTTGAATCATCAAATTGTAAATCGTACCTGCATCAATATCATTTTGAATAAAATCTTTGAGCAAAATTCCTTCTTGTTTTTCCAAAATCCAAATGGGGCGTACTAAATCCTTATCTTTCAATAAAATAGGACGATCTTTCCATAATTGTAAGTCTATATTTTTCAAAATTCCTGGATAATACCATTGCGAAGCATATCGTCCAAGTGCTATATATTGTTCCAAAAGTTCTTCCCAATATTGTTCTGGAATCATAGTAAACTGAGGTGCAAAAGCTTTTAAAATAAATTCTTGATTATCTTTATTAACTTCATAATACAAAGATTGCGGATCGTCATCTAAACGAGCTATGACATTATAGGAAGAATTATCTAAAATAATTGTAGGCAAACATAAATAAGAATCTTGCAATGTTCTGCATTTTTTAATATATACATCTCGCATAGTTGTATCTTTATCTTGCAATACAGCCAGAAATTCTTCTTGAATTTCTGGAGTATCTAAAATAAGTAGATGCTTGCCTGCTTGTAATCCTAACTCTATATATTCACAAAGAATGCCTTCTACATCTATGCATTCTTCTATCTTAGTATTATAAAAAAATGTTCCATTCATATTGCAGTGACATAATCGAGATTGTTGGATCGTTGCATCATGAAAATACGCATTTTGTAAATCTGCACTTTCTAAATTAGAAGCAATAAATATGGCACCTTTTAAATTTGCATTTTTTAAATTGACTCCAGCTAAATTTGCAAAACTGAAATCTACACCTCGAAGATCTGCATTTTCTAAATTTGCATTCTCTAAATTAGCATATTGAAAATTTGCATTATAAAGGGTAGCTTTGGATAAATTTGCATTTGCTAAATTTGCATCTTTAAAGAATGCTTTTCTCATATAAGCATTCTCTAAATTGACACCTATTAAATTGGCTCCACGAAAATTAGCTTCAATGGCATCTATATTTGCTAAATTTGCATTCTCTAAATTTGTTAAAGTTAAAGAAGCGGAATTTAAACATGCTTTCACTAAATTCGCTTGTTGCAGACTAGCTCTATTTAAATAAGCGTACGTAAAATCAGCTTTTTGTAGGCTTGCATTATTTAAGCTAGCACCACTAAAATCAGACTCCATCAAGTCAGCTTTATCTAGATCAATATTGTCCATTTGAAAATTTGTAAAGTTAGAGGCACCTAAGGCAAGAATGGTATCGGGATTTTGCTTTCTCCAACGATTCCAAACACGGCAGTTCAATTCTTTAGCAATGTCTTGTTTTAATTTTTCAAATAAAGCTTTATTTGCCATAGTTTTCCTTTATTTGTGATTGTTGCCAATAATTTTATTCTACTAATCCATCAGAACGCTTGCACATTCTCATTTTCTGTGTAATGTGACTGAGAGTGCGAACTTCTACATCAGCACCTACAACAAGAGATTCTATTTTTGCCTTGATAGTAGCTAAGGAATCATAAATATCTTCTCCCATCATGGCTTTTTCTAATAACCCTTGTTGTTCTACAATATGATCTGTAATCATTTCAATCATTTGAACTGCATCAGGATTTTGTGATAAAACAAGGGCTGCTGGAAGATTTTTTGTTTCCATTTCTTGAACTGCCGAGGCAAGTTCTTCCCGCATTGCTAGAATCGATTGAGTTATATCTATTAAATCATCATCCTGAACATTCATTTCTCTGAGTACAGCTTGAATACCCTGCATGTATTGCTCCTAAAATGGGGGATATGGCAATAAAAATATAATATTATCTGTATATTCTAAAAAAAGTATACCTTGTTAGAATTATTATATATTTTTTTATGTCATTGTCAAAAGTCTTTTGAAAATATTCAATATGATTCCTAAAAAAGTCTTTCTATTATGAATAATAGAAAGACTTTACTATAGAAAGGCTTCACAATAGAAAAACCTTTTCTACATAATACATCACAAAAAAGAAAATATTTTCAACAAATTTTTTTTCGTTCCCATGCATCTATTAATTTGCATCTACTAGCATATAACGTAGAGAATTACGTACCTTTTCAGATGTATCTATATCAGCATATCTTCGTATAAAATTTTCTACTTCAGGAAATTCTCGTCTCATCTTCCAAATAATATGTGCCTCTTTTATACGAACATTAGGATCTTTTTCACTAGTAAAAGCAGCCATTAAAACATCTAGTGTACTTTTTGAATTATTTCTACTAGACATAGCATCTAAAATACTACGACGAACATGTGGATGTTCTTCTTCCTGTAAACCCTTAGATAAAAGTTCTTCAGAATACACATCATTCATAAAACGTAAAGAATGATAAGCACGAGAACGAATAGGAACATCTTTATGCTTTACAAAAGTTTCTAAAATAGGAACGCTAGAACTATTTCCAACATTTCCTAACGTTTCTATATAATTCATTTGTTTACTAGGCGTTGATTCATTTTTCAAAGATACCTCAAAATCATAAATCAAAGAATTTACTTTTTCAGGATTTGTCTTTTTTATCGTAGAAATAATATTGCCAATTGCTAAATTAGCAATATTGGTAACTTGTTCTGAACGATTTTCTTGACTTATATTTTGTAATGTCTGTAAAGTTGCATCAGTTGGTTGTTTTACTAGTCCTAAATTACTACTAATCATTGTTACAAAATTTTCATTATCTTTTCTTTGATCCATAACATTGAGTAAAAGTTCTTGGGCTTCTGGAACTTGACATTCTGTTAAAGCACCACAAAGAAGTCCTACATTTCGATCCCATTCCTTACTCATCAACATAATTTTCCCTACTTGATGCAATTCATTGGGATTCAATTCCATCCAAGCTGTCAATAATTTAAAAAAATTATTGCGCGTTGCTTGGTCTTTTGTCTCTTGAATGCTAGGCCATTCTTTTTCTAAATCCTTCCAAGTTTTATTACCTACTATAGATTTTAAACGATTGATTCGTAATTCTTCTTCACCCTCGACCTTAAACGATTTCGTAGTATACATATTCCCTTGTGTAAGCTTATGATCCATTGGATGCGATATAGTAGGATCATTTTCACGTTTTTCTAATTTGAGTTTAATTTCAAAAGAACCTTTACCTATAAAATCCATGTTTCTAATTGCAAGTTCTTCAAACACTTCTAAAGAATCTATATATCCTAATTTAGGATGAAACTGAATTTCAATATTGCCCCGTAGGACTTGAGGCATTTTTTGATTTTGTACTTGTTGGTATGACAATTTCTTTTTATACAACATAACAAAGGGAGAATCTGGCAACAATGCCACTTTATAGCGTGCTGTGTATGATCCATTTTGGTCTTCTTCCGTGCTACTCCATTCTGTTTTCTCTGTATCATGCAAAATAACTTGCGAATTTCCTAAAAGACTTTTAATATTATTTCGTAAAGAACTCGGAATACTTTGGGGAAAATACCATGTTTCAATCAATCCTAAATAATTTTTAGAAACATAAATTTCTGTTTCCAAAGCTTTTTTCATTTCTTCTATAGAATAACTCGTCTCTACCTCAGGCATAGTTATGATCGGATTTTGAATAGCATAGCCTAGAATTGCCTTATTCCTTTGTATTTCATAAACTTTTTGAACCAATCTTCCTTCAATATTTAAATTAAATAAAGTATCTGATTCTTGACTCAATAAAGTTTTAGCCATATATTTTACATCATAAATAAAAATATCACCCAATTGGTAATGATAACGCAACATAGGAATTTCAGATGTTTTACTTTCTACTACTGGTGGTGTTATAACTTCTTTATTACCTTTTGAGAGTACATTTTTATTCTGAACAATATAAAATACAGAAAAAATACATACAATAAAAATGCAGAAAAAAACAATAAATAAAATGGGTTTTTTCATACTTTAGACACTCCTTTTACGTATTTTTCTCTATCCTATTGATAATAATTCATAAAATGAAATAATATATGCAAATAAAAATTCATTGTATATTATTGTATATTACAGTATATCTTTTGTCAACTTTTTGTTACATGAGAAGCAAATATTATTTCATCTTGAATACACATTCATTTTAAATATATATACCTTTTTTTTTATTATAAATCTATAAAATATAGAATCATCAAAGATATATATGAACAATTTTCATATATAATAAAAAAAAGATATATATATTTTAAATATATATACCTTTTATCTTATAATCGAACTTAAATTATATTCAATGAAATTTTATAGATCTTCTGAAGTCCATTCTTTATAATATTCGAAAAGTTCAGGGAATGAAAATCCTGGCCATTCATATATTTTAAGTTCCCATGTTTTTTTCTTTCCTAATATTTTAATGGTAACTTTAATAGAAATTTTTCCAGCTAGAGCATTTTGAATTCCACCAGTAGATTCTACGCAAAGTACAATTCCTTGGCTAGAGTTCCAAGTAGCTCCACCACCAAATTCACAGGAAAGTTCTAAGAAAGTAACATCACAGCAAATAGTTACTCTTGCAACGATTATGGTAACGCCTGCTTCAGCAAATCCACCTAAACTAATAACAGGATTTAGAGTTGCAATCACACCAATTCCACCACTCTCGCCACCGTATAATCTAATTCTTGCTGTAATAGCTAAAGAACCTCGTACACCCACTCTTACAGTTACAGGGATAGGTCCAACCATAAAAATCGTTTCATAAGCAAGTTCTTTTTCGCCACTTTCCCATGTTTTTTCTGTTGTCAAAGAACCAGACCATATAGTTTGACCTAAAAATGATAAAGACGCCTCACCTGTAGTATTGTGTGCATTGGCTTCAGCTCTAATAATAGAAGCTTCATTATTAAATATAGATGCCCCTATTTCCAAAGAAGCTTCTATTTTGCAATCTTTTTTATAGCCACCTGCAGTAAGAGCAGCTTGAAAATATGCTGATAAAGTTTTAGGAGAACCTAAATCTTTTCTCCAAGTTTTATCAATAACATAGCCATTGTCTGTTTGTATCAATGTGCCTTCTTGAGCAACTTCTACTTCATTCGCTTGTTGTGTGAAAACATTCTCCATATCGCTAGTCCAATATGGAGTAGTTTGTACCTCGGTAGCACCTTCCATGAGTTCGTCTACTGTGCATTCTGTAGGTCCATTCACGCCTATAAAACGAATTACAGTCGATCCAACCATCTCAATGTCTAGTTGTTGCTTTTCAGCATCATAATAAACATATTCCCAGTCACCTTGAACTGACATACTAAAATTTATAACAGTTACTTCTAATTCTTCCTCAGTATTGAAATATCTCAATTCACTGTTATCAATCATATTAATAAAAGTGATAGGGAATTGCGCCATCAATGGCATGATAGCGACTAATAATAAAAGGAGTAATTTTTTCATACACTTCCCCTTTAATAAAAATAATTAAAAATACAACAATCCTTCACCATTATATATCATATGAAACAAGGTATATATATTTTGCAATATACATACCTTTACTCATTTAACTTTTCATTCCATCAAATCTATTTTCACTACATCACATTTCATCATAGGTTGCTAGAATACAGTTAAATAGTTTCTTAATGCTAGAGCCATCATTACATTCAAATTTGTTTGAATCTATACGATACTCTATAAATATTATAATATCCATAATACTCAGCATATATATCATATATTATAATATCAAAGCAAATTTTATTCCATAATTATTTTTTTATAAAAATAATTAATTTTCTTATATTTTTTAGAAAAAAAGAACAAAACCACTACTTATAACAACAATATACGAAACAAGCATGTTACAAATTTTATAAGAGTGTTACAAAATGTTATAAAAAATTAAACTTGTAATCTCCTCTTACATATAAACTTTTATTGTAAAAAGTCCAAGACTTAGGGAAATTTTCCCTTGCTTGAAAACTTTACAATCAACTCAATATTTTTATTTAAGCCAGAAATGCTACAAATATAAAGTTTTATTATATAAATTCCACGAGTTTATATAACCAGCCCAACTAAAAAGCTCTAATTCCCACACTCCTTCACCTAAAATTTCTGCAATCACCTTAATAGAGCCAGAAAGAGCAGTTACTTTTGCATCAATATTCAAACTAAGTTGTTTAGGCTTCGCAGATGGTGTAAATGTAAATGTAGTATTTAAAAAAGTAAGCGAACCTCTCACTCCTGCTTTTGCAACAACTGCATCTACACAAGCTTCTGCAGTACCTCGTACAGACAATCTAGGAATCAACTTTCCTTCAATTCCAAAATCAGAAGCTGTCAATCCTAAGGCAATTTTAAAGCCAATAGAACCACCAATACTTGCAGTAACAGATACAGGAACAGGTCCTACCATAAAACGTTGCGTTACCTTCCAAGATTTACTCCAGTCTCTTTCATAATACAAATTTTGACTTTGAGACCAGACAGTTTGATTAAAAATCTTTACAGAAGCTGCTGCATAAGGACTGGACGAATTATTTCGTAAATTAGCATCTAAAGATAAAACTCGCACATCTCGATTAAATACTGTACCACCAGCATAGAAATGAGCATCTAAAGAACGAGTGCTAGCATTTCCATTCAAAGTAAGCCCTGCATCAATATATGCTGCAAAATATTCTGCATTTCCCCAAGATTTATAATAATTCTTACCTATAGAACCTCGTGAATCCAACTCTTCAAAATCTTCGTTTTCATCCTTCAATTGTTCTTCCAATTGTGCCTTGACTTCTGGCTTCATAGGAATCACAAACACGCCATCTTCGCGTTCATATGCACCATGAGAAATAGTGACGTCTTTCTTATACATCTCTAACTCATTGTGCAACTCTTCTGCTGTGATAATGCGCACTGTATTGCCATCTGAAATCGATACAATCGTATCTGGCGACACATCAGCAAAAATCGGCATGATAAAAACACACACCAAAAGAAAAAATAAAGACTTTTTCATAAAAAATCTCCTTTAAAAATTTTATACAATAAATATATTATTTCTAATATATTCATTATTCTTATTTATTATTTATATTTATAATATGCCTGCAAATTTTATTCCAATAAAAAATAAAAAATTCAACAATAAAAATATTCTCCACAATAATATCAAAAAAATAGAAAAAAATTCTTACATATCAGAAAAATTTTATATAGAAAAATAATTTTCCACAACAATATCAAAAAAATATAGAAAAATAATAAAAATATAGCAAACTTACTTATATACATCTTAAATATAAAAAAGTTCAAAAAAAACTATTCATATACTTTAAAAATATAATACAGTAGATACTTTTCAAAAAAAATTAGAAAATATAAAAAAAAACTTTTACATATTTCAAAAACATGATACAATTAAAAATTTATATACTAATCTTTGAGGTAAGGGAAAATAAATAAATGAAAGAAATATTAATTGGAACAAATAACATCCACAAACTAGAAGAAATTCAAGCCATTCTAGGTAATTTTTGTGCATACAAAACATTATCTGAATTCAAAATCAACAACGAACCTAATGAAAACGGATCAAATTATCAAGAAAATGCATTCATCAAAGCAAACTACTATTCCCAAGCAACAGGCTTACCATGTTTAGCAGACGACACAGGACTAGAAATCAATCATTTGCAAGGAAAACCAGGAATCCATTCTGCTCGTTGGGCAGGCGTATCTGGTGAAGGCAAATATAAAGCAAACAACGAAAAAATACTACAACAACTACAATCATGCAAAGGAAAAGATCGATCTGCCAAATTTGTTTGCGTAACAGTCCTTGCCTTCCAAGGCAAAGCACTTCTTACTTGTCGCGGTGAATGTCCAGGCCATATCATAACAGAAATTCGAGGCAACCATGGTTTTGGCTACGATCCCCTATTTGAAGTAGAAGGTTATGGTAAAACATACGCAGAACTCGACACAGAAATAAAAAACAAAATCAGCCACCGTGCTAAAGCTTTACAAAAATTTATGGAAGAATTTCCAAAACTTTCTTGGGAGTAAAGTATGAGCGACATACAAGAAGAAGTAATTTTAAAAGAAATTTTAGAGGAAATTTTAAAGGAATTTTATAAGAAATATTCCAATGATAAGAAGCTATGTGAAGATTTCTATAACATTTTAAATAATAGTTTCCGTAAATTTTATAAGCAACTGAAAGAGTACAAAGAGAAACAGTGTCATAAGAGCAATAATTATGAGTATATGTCATCAATAAAAGAAATTTTAGAGAAAATTTTAAAGGATGAGGATTTACGTTTCACTAGCCTTAAGGATGACATTCTAGATAAATTTTCCAAGCGACTTGAACAACAAGTTACTAACCAAGACATTGCATCTGCACAAAGAGAATTTGATAATCAAAGTAGCAATACATATATCTATTTAGATTTTACTGAAAATCTAGAACTAGGAAGTAACAATTATGATGATGTGTATAGAGAATCTATTACAATGCAGTTTGAAAAAGTTCATCATAAATTGAAACTATATGGCAAAAATCTTAGAGATCTGAGACAATTTGTAGATTTATGTTTTCCTATGATGATTAAAAGTACGTATTACGTTTCATTGCCAAGCTTTGATAGAGACATTGAGCGTTCCCAAAATTACAACAGACAAGACAGTGTCCATAATATGATATTAAGACCTGAAAAAACAGAGATTATTTCTTCTATCATTCCCAAAGAATTAGATATAATTCTAATTGGAGATTTAGTATTTAGAAAAAATTTACATTCTTTTGTTGTAAAAGGGCTTGATGTAATAGATGCAAATGTTAAAAAATTCGGTGAATTGAAAATGGAATGCAGAGCTGCCTGTGCAATCACAACAAAAGAACGAAATTTACCAGATTACCGTATTGATGGACGAAATTTATATCAACCCTTTCTTACACGAGATAGAGTGTTATCTTTGTGTGAAAATGTATATCCTATTGAAAATCCTGAAAAAGCAATCGCTGTTTGGGATGAATGGAAAAAATATATAAATTTTAGGCAATATTGGCTAGACGTACAGTCTCAGAGAAACGAAGCCATTGAAAATATAAATTTCCTCTATGCTTATTCTATAAAACAATCAGAATATCGAAAAAATAAAGAGTTATACTCACCATATTTGCTAGACAATAGAGAAAATTTCGCTCATAGAGAAGACGTACTTTTAGCTCCACCTACAAAAGATACAGAAAATACAGATAATTCTACGGAAGATGATCCAGAGTGCCTAAAAAATTTAGCAAAATTTCCACTGATAAAAATTAAAATTACAAAAAATCTTGCTGAAATTAATCAAACAATGGAAAAAGGAAACAAAAGCAAATATGAAAGCGAATTACGTCGATTCAGCAAAACAGAAGTTGCATTGTCAGATAGGCAACCAGAAATTGACAATAATAATAATAAGTTGATATATCTTGGAGGTAGAGTAGCTTTTACACACGAAGATATCTTCCCCAATCATGATGATATACATACATTTTTTGATCTTGAAATATCTCAGAAAGAAACACAAATCGATGAAAAATATAAAGAACGTATAGAGGCACTTGTGGAAGTCTATCGACAAGAACAAGAAAAAGAATTAGATAAAAGTATGCAACAAAACATTCAGAATTTTTCTGAAAATCTTGATAAAAATCTAGAATCTGATATTAAAAATAATAGCGACAAAAGTATAGAAAAAAGATATACAGAAGCAGTTCAGAAAATTAAGACTACATATAAAGAAAAAGAATCAGAGGAATGTAAAAGATATGAAAAAGAAGTTCAGAAAATCAAGACTCAATGTGAACAAGAAATTAAAAAATTAGACAAGAACGGGAAAAAATATGACAAAAAAGTTAAGAACATTAATAAGAAATGCACTAGTGAAATAAAAAAATTAGAAGAACAATATAAAAGGAAGGAAGTGGGGAAGGAAGGAAGGAAGGAAGGAAGGAAGGAAGGAAGGAAGGAATTTCGAAGAAGAAATTGCAAAATTGGACACGGAAATTAATAGACTAGAAATAAAACAAAATGAAAAAATAAAGAAATATGAAGAAGAAATCAAAAAACTAGAAGAAGAAATCAAAAAACTAGAAGAAGAAATCAAAAAACTAGAAATTAAAAAAGAGGAAGAATTAAAAAAATTAGAGGAAAATACTCAACGTGAAGAAAATATTGCAAAACTGAAACAAAATATTGCAAAATTAGAATTACAACGTAAGGAAGAAATTAAAAAACTAGAATTACAACTAGAAGAAGAAATCAAAAAACTAGAAATTAAAAAAGAGGAAGAATTAAAAAAATTAGAGGAAAATACTCAACGTGAAGAAAATATTAAAAAACGTGAAGAGGAAATTGAAAAACTAGAATTACAACTAGAAGAGAAATTTACAAAACTAGACGAAAATATAAATAAACTAGAAATACAATATAAGGAAGAATTTGCAAAACTAGAATTACAACTAGAATATGAATTTGCAAAACTAGAAATTAAAAAAGAGGAAGAATTAAAAAAATTAGAGGAAAATACTCAACGTGAAGAAAATATTGCAAAACTGAAACAAGATATTGCAAAACTAGAATTACAATGTAAGGAAGAAATTGAAAAACTAGACGAAGAAAGTAAGACACTGAAACAAGAAAGGAAAATTAAAGAACTAGAATTACAATGTGAAGAAAATATTGCAAAACTAGAAATACAACGTGAAGAAAATATTAAAAAACGTGAAGAAAATACTGCAAAACTAGAATTACAATATGAAGAAGATATTCATGAACTAGAATTACAACATGAAAAAAATATACAGCAATTAGAAATTTCTGAAGTACAAGATATAGAAAACATTCCATTATCTTCTTGGTATGAACAAAGAAACGAAAAATTAAAACGTGAATACAAAAAGAACCAAGAAGAGTCAAAATCAAGAGACCTTAGAAACAGGTGTAGCCAAAAAAAAGAGTTCTTAGAACTTACCCACCAAGAAAACATTCAAAATGAAAAAATAGAATCGAAAAATCAAATAGAAATCAAAAGACAAACAGAAATCGAAAAAAGAAACCTAGAACTTACAGAAAGACATTTTTATATTTACTTTAAATATGAAGATGATTTTGATGATATTCACCCAGAAAAACTAAACAAAAAACTATCTACATACAAATTTTTAGTATATGACAACAAAGCAGAAAAGGCTAAAATAAAACGACAAAGACAAGCTTTAGATTCTTTTTTTAGAGGCTATGTTAAAAATCCTTTTTTAGCATCGTATCTATTTATGCCAGAAACACTAGGCAAATCAGAAACTGAACAACAGAGTGAAATTGAATGGTATAACAATAGATTAAATGACAGACAAAAAGAGGCTGTTCGCAAAGCATTAGCAAGTAACAGTTTATTTTTATTACAAGGTCCTCCTGGCACTGGGAAAACAGAATTTATAGCAGAAACAACTGCACAATACGTTAAACAAGGCAAGAAAGTATTCATATCTAGCGAAACACATAAAGCAATTGACAATGTTTTTGAAAGATTGCCTAAAATTCCTGAAATAAGACCACTTAGGTTAATACCATCTGAAAGTAAGAAGGTATCAGAATATAGTCCAGAAAAATTAGTCGACAATCTATATGAAAGCATTGTTCAACGATGCAACAAACGAATTCAACAGTATGAAAATTTTGTTGACATGAAAGATAATTTCAAAGATAAGATGAAAGAGCTTAGATTTAGATACGATCATCTGTTGAAATTAAATACCTCATGCCAAAATAGCCAAAACAAAAAGAAAGAACTAGAAGACAAAAGAAAACTTCAAGATGAACTGATAGAAGAAAAACGTAGCATGATGCAGCCACTAGGAGAAGAAAAAGACAAATATTTTCATCTCCGATCTTGTATAGAAAGAGGAGATTTTGAAGAAGATATTGAAAAAAAAGATGTTCTTCATGAAATAATGGAGAAGCTATGTTCAATTGTATCAAAATATGATTTTTTCAAAAATCATAATTCTGAAACAATACAAACGATATATAAGTTAGATTTAGAACAAGTACAAGAAGAATTTAAAACTATTGGAGAAAATAGTACTGCATTGAGTGTAGAGCAACAAAAGGAATCTTTACGTGCTAAAATGAGAGCATTAAGAGACCTAGATACAGATGAAATTATAGAAGGGAAAGAGGGTGAATATAAAAAATTACAAAAAGAATTAATCTCTCTCAAAGACGTAGAAGATACTAAAAACAATATAGATTACTCTTCGTTCGTTGTTGCAACGATTATATCTGCTGATCAACTTAATAATAGTATTACAAGAGGAAAGATATTACAAGATTTAGTCGAGATCAAATCAGAGATTGCAAAATATGTAAAGAAACAAAAATCAGACATACAGAATCTAATCAACGGATTCGATCAAAAAATCAATAAAATCAATGACGAAATAACAGAAATTAAACAGATCAAAAATGATTTGTCATCACAAATTGAAGAAATAAATCATGATGAAACATATTCAGATTATAGACGAAAACAACAAGAATTACGTAAGGAAATAGTAGATTTTTTTGATGAATTCGAAATTTTAGAGGAATATCCAGCCAATGATTTTGATAAAGCTCTTGACATTATCAACAAGCATTGGAATGAAATAGAACACAATCAAGAAGAAAAAATTAAAGAAAACAAATCAAACATTCCTATGTATAAAAGAATCCGAGATTATTTATCTGATGAAGAGATACTAGAAGAAGATAGAATAAGTTATACTAAGAACCTATTTGATAATGCCAACGTGTTTGGCATGACCTGCACAAGTCGAGAATATTTTAATGAAAGATCCATGGAATCATTAGAAAAATATAAGTTGGGTGAGATCAATGTAAAAAGTGTAGGAATAGATGTAGTTATCATTGATGAAGTTAGTAAATCTTCTTTTTTAGATTTGCTCATACCTATTCTTTACGGTAAAACAGTTATTTTAGTAGGCGATCATCGACAGTTGCCTCCTTTATATGATTTAAAATATCTGAGAAAAGATGATTTTGTAGGTCTTGATGAAGAGAAAATCGATTTTGATACTAATAAAAAGTACCAAGAATTGTATGAGACTTGCTTTTTTAAAAAATTGTTTGAACAAGTGCCAGATTCTTACCGAATCATGCTAAACAAACAGTATCGTAGCCACAGCCACATTATGGATGTTGTCAATTATTTTTATTATAGTGCAGACGGAAAAAAAGGACTATCCATAGGACTTAGCAATCAAAATGACTTTAAACAACATCATTTGTTAATAAAGAAGAAAAACAATACAATTATTGAGCCTGATAATCATATATACTTTGTAAATTGCACAGGGATTGAATCACGCGTAGAAGATTCTTCATCGATTGTCAATATAGAAGAAGCAGAAGTAGCACATCAATTACTTACCTGGATAGATGAAGAATATGGTAGACTGATCAAATCAGGAAAAATACAAAATAATGATAAAAAAGATGAAAGGAAAAGTATTGGCATCATCTGCACATATGGAGATCAAGCAAGAGAAATTAGAAAAAAAAGCAAGGGGCAAAAATATTCTAATATATCTCAAAAAAGAGAAGAAAAATTCATAGTAAGTACTGTAGATGATTTCCAAGGTGATGAAAGAGATATTATTATAGTATCTATGGTGAGAAACCCAAAAGGAAATAGATATAGCTCAGATTTTATAGATCAATATGAACGAATCAACGTTGCATTTTCCAGAGCAAGGTGTATGTTGATAATCATTGGCTCCCAAGAATTCTTGAGTAAAAGCCGTATTTATTTACCAGACATCAATGGACGTAAAGAATTAGATATACCATCATTCCCTGTCTATGAAAAAATCATCAGAACGATTCAAGTAAAAGGCAAATTATTACAAGCAACAGACATTCTCGGGGAGGTCAAGAAAGATGGGAAATAAAGATCTATTAAAAGTAGAAACATCATGGTTTTTTCCACTAATAAAATATATAACCAACACCTCATACATAGAAGTTGGAAAAGCATCTGGAATAGCCTATATTTTAATAGAACTCATTGCAAATTCTGCAAATAAAGATGAAAAGATTGTAGCTACATTAAAGAACTTCGGCATTCCACTAGACATCCATGACATTTTTATCGATGCCCTAATACGTATGATACATTTCAAGATTTTCAAAATAAAATCAGGCGAAGAATTTAGTCGAGACTATGTGGATACGTATACTATATCAAACTTTGAATTCACTGATTTAGGTAAAAAGATGTTGGCAGAAGGAAATATACCGATTGGTGAAGATGAAAAAATAATAGATGTCTACTATGACTTAGCAAAAAAAGACACTCGTTCAGATTTTAACTACTATTTATGTCAAATAAAGAACACAACAATAGATGAGACATGTATCGGTAATATTACATTAGATAATGCTGATATTGAAGAGTACATAAAAAATAATATGAGCCTGTATGAATTTAAAAAAGAAGAAAGAATTACAGTATTTAAGCATAAAGAAGCTGAAATACTGGCATACGACGTGAATAATGCAATTTCTATTCGCATAGATGATGAAAAAATGTATCTTGTTGCAAAAGATAAAGATAGAGATAATTTTATAAAGAAGAATTATTCCTTAGACATCATTTCAAAAATGATTATGGCTAAAAAAAGATACTCTTTTAGCAAAGATATTATATCCAAGATTAAGAATTATGAATATTCAAAAATACAAAACATAGTTCAAATCAATTTTCCTTCTGAATTTAACAATGTTATAAACAAGCCCAATCAATTATCATTCTCTTCCACGGAAACAATGACAGAAAGTGAATGTTCTATAAGTCAAACAGAAGCTTTAGAAATCTTTCAAAAATGTGGAATAGAGAGTCAAATTTGCTTTTTTAATAAAAACAATTTATATAGTATAATTCCAGGAAATTTTTCAATAGAAGTTGAAGGCTATTCTGGCAAATGTAACATCAACTTGATTCTCATCCAACAATTGTCAGAAGAAATTAAAAACCTTGTTTTAAGAGAAATATGTTTACAATGCATCGATGTAGAAGAATGGAACACCAAAGTAGATATTATTAAGAAAATCACAGAAATATCTAAATGCAAAGACTATATTGACCAGTTTGTAGAAAATGCATTGAGAAAACAAAAGAGCCTCTATCAACAAATAGATACATTTTTCAAATTAAACGAACAATTCATTAAAATTAAGGAATGGAAATCCATCCAAAGTATATTTGTCGAGAGATTATTTGAAGCATTATGCAATGAAATAACATTAAATAATGTAAAAGATCAAGATGAATGTGGTCAAAAACTCAACAAAATTTTAAATTTATCACCATTAAACTATCTAAAACGTATCTCTCAAAAAATAAAAGAAAATAACATTGATGACGTAACTGCATATGAAAAATTAGAAGAACTTGACTACAATATAGACATAGTGTTGACATTATTCAATGCATTTACAATATATTGTCAAAAGATTTTAGATGGAAAAAGTATTACAGGAAAAAGTAAACTAGGAAGCTGGTTTACACTTTTTGGAAAAAGCATCTCCGAGTTACGGAAACTCACAGGGATTATTAATCCAGAAGATTTATGTAAATTAGATATCAATAATGATGAATTTCTAAAAGTAATGGAAAATGCATCTGAAAACTTTCGAAAAATAAAAAATTATAAGCACCATGCAGTCGAACAATTTCAATACTTTGAATTGCTCATGCAAAGATATATAGATATTAAAGAAGTGATCATGATTGAAAAAGAAGCATCTAAAAATCCTCAAAACATAGATAAGAAATATATTGAACAATTGATATCAAAATCAAAATACAAAGATGCAATATGCGATCTACATGTAAGACTTGAATATGAATTAAACAAAATATTAGAAACAAAAAATATATCCACATTTGATCTATTAAAAGATAAAAAAATATCTCTATATCTGACAGAAGAGGAAAGCAACAAGATGCATTCCTTAAGAATATGCAGAAACGAATTTCAACATCCTAAGGAAAAACGCGAAGTTCAATATTCTGAAAAAATCATTCAAACATGGTGCAATGTAGTAGAAAGCATAGTAGAAAAATTAAAAGATACTATACATTTTAAAAAAATAATTCCCGAGTTACAGAAAATCACAGGAATTACCTATCCATTAAAAGATTTGCCAAAATTAGATGACAATGACAAGTTTCTAAAAACAATGGAAAATGCATCAGGAATCTTTACAAGATTAAAAACATATAAATATCCTGAAAACGTGCAATTTCAACAATTTGAAGAACTCATGCAAAGATATACAGATATTCAAGAAGTGATCATGATTGAAAAAGAAGCATCTAAAAATCCTCAAAAAATAGATAAGAAATATATTGAACAATTGATAACACAGTCAAAATACAAAGATGCAATATGCAATCTACATGTAAGACTTGAATATGAATTAAACAAAATATTAGAAACAAAAAATAGATCCACATTTGATCTATTAAAAGATAAAAAAATATCTCTATATCTGACAAAAGAGGAAATTAACAAGATGCATTCCTTGATAACATGCAGAAACGAATTTCAACATCCAAGAGGGAAACGTACCATTCAATATTCAAAATCCATCATTCAAACATGGAGCAATATAGTAGAAAAATTAGGAAATATTAAAAACGAAATAAACGATCAGAAAAACGAGACAAACGATCAGAAAAAGAAGAAAAATAACGAAATAAACGATCAGAAAAACGAGACAAGCAATAAGAAAAAGAAAAAAAATAACGAAATAAACGATCAGAAAAACGAGACAAGCAATAAGAAAAAGAAAAAAAATAAGAAGAAAAAATGATGCAATGTAGTGCAATGAGTGGAAAAATTAGGAGGTATGAAACATGAGCCACGCAGTAAGAATTGATTACCAAGGCATATCTATACAATGTCAGAGCATCTGTGAATTAGCGAGTAGTCAATTATGTAAATTAGATCATATGTTGGATGAATTGGAAAAAAGCTCCACAAAACTACTCAATTCACAAACACAAGCATTTCGAGAAGAAATATCAAAAACTAAACAGCAACTTCAAAATCAAATAGATACAGTCTTACAACAAGCCAAAGAAAATGCAAAAATGGGAATTGTATACGGTTCTATTGGTCAACAAGCCAATGCTCACAACGTCATTTACAAAGCTGATGAACTTCAAAAAATGACAACAAGATTAGCAGATACAAAACTTATAGAAATGGAGTCTCTTTTAAACCAACTTCTCAGCAATCGTCTGAAAGAACACCAAGAAAAATTAAGAGACTTAGCAAATGGTCGTGTAAAAATAAACATGGACGTCCAAGAAAAAATCAATGACATTGAAGATGAAATCATCAAACAATATGTATACATTACTTGGGTTGAATATCCTGATCTTACTTTTGAATCCCTGTACAACAAGGCAATGGAAAAAAAGAAAAAAGCAGATTACCAACAATATGAAGCCATGGAGAAAAAAGCCATTGAAGAAATAAAAACAGAACTTAGAAATGAAAAAATTGATGAACAAGTCATTGATAAAATTGTGACGAACAATAGCGATTCTGCAATGGAAAGAATACAAGAGATTCGTGAACAAGCTAATTCTGAAATAGTCAATGAAAAAATTCGAAAAGCTAGTGTGAAAATTATTGTCAAAGCAATACGAGATAGAGGCTTTATTGTGGATGCTAAATCAATAAAGATTGATCGAGAAAATAATCAAGTCAACATAATCGCCCTAAAACCTAGTGGTGCAAAAGCAGAATTCAAAGTATTTTTAGATGGAAAATTCGAGTATAGATTTGATGGATACGAAGGACAAGCTTGCCAAAAAGACATCCAACCTTTTATGAAGGACCTAGAAGAAGTATATGGCATCAAAGTTCTAAAACAAACAGAATTATGGTCAGGCAATCCAGATAAAATATCTACGATGAAGTACCAAACAATGAATTACAATTCTAATAAAAGGTGAAAAACATGGCTTTAGAAAATGCATTTAACAGATTAAAACGAGAAATCGGCATAAAACGTTGTATCATCATAGACGGCAATGTTGGAGATGTTTACATCAATGAAAAAGGTCAAATAATCAACCTAAGCAATCAACTCAAACAAATATTACAATCAATGAATTATGACAATATAATTTGTTGGGATAAAGTAGACGGTACAAAAGACGATATCAGTAGCCTAGACCTAGTAGAATCAGTAGAAGTTGAAGGTGATTCTTATTTAGATGATGGTGAACTCAATGAACTTGTAGCTACACCATCTAAAGATCAGAAAAATCAAGAAGAATTCAACACATCTGATATCAATGAAATGCTAAATGTTGTCATGAAAAATCTTTTAAACAAAAATAAAAAAGTAGCATTTATCATCAATTGGGCAGATTATATATTCTCTGCCCAGCAACTACCACCTGATGAAAGAGAACAATTAACTATTTTAGGAAAAGCCATTCGAGAAAAAATGCCTGACCATACTTCCACAGACGTAAATGAAAGCCTCATCCTATTAATAACAAATAAATTATCTATGTTTCCCATTGCATTTTACCAAGCCAATCCTGAAGTAAGTACCATCACATTACCAAAACCAGATCGTAGAGAACGAGAAGCAATGCTTAGAAAAATATCATATACCTTTAATGTAACAACAGAAAAAGGAAAAGAATTAATGGAATCTGAAAAAATCAATGAGTACATAGACATGCTCCATGATTTTACGAATAGAGAGATTATTCAACTAGCAAGACTTTCTCGAAAAGAAGAAAAAATGACATTTGACAAGCTCTATTTACTTTTCAAATATGGTGAAAAAGACAATCCATGGGAAAAGCTAGCCAATTCTGAAGTAAAGAAAATTAAGCAAAAATTATCTGAACGCGTAATTGGACAAGAGGAAGCCATTAAAAAAATAGAAAAAGTAGTAGTAAAAGCATATATGGGAATGACAGGAATTCATAAAACTTCGAGTCGTTCCATGCCAAAAGGCGTTTTATTTTTCGTAGGTCCAACTGGTGTAGGTAAGACAGAACTATCCAAAGCACTTGCTAAATTTTTATTTGGTGACGAAGATGCATGCATTCGATTTGACATGAGTGAATATGCTCAGGAAAATTCAGACCAAAAATTAATTGGAGCTCCTCCTGGATACATTGGTTACGAAGAAGGTGGACAATTGACGAATGCAATTAGAGAAAAACCATTTAGTGTTATATTATTTGACGAAATAGAAAAGGCTGCAAAACCAAATCCAAGAATATTAGATATATTCTTACAGATACTAGAAGACGGTCGCCTCACAGACAGTAAAGGGGAAACTGTATATTTCAGTGAAAGCGTCATCATATTCACCTCTAACCTTGGTGCATCTGAAGTCGATGCAGACAGCAAAAATCCAGCAGAGGAATTTATTAGAATAGTGAAAAACTACTTTGATAAAGAGTTAAAAAGACCTGAATTGCTAGGAAGAATAGGATATAGCAACATCGTTCCTTTTAATTTTATTAGAGATGAAGAATCTAGGAAAAAAATAGCACAATCAAAATTAAAACCTATTCAAAACGGAATCAAAGAAAAGTATCATATGACATTGACCTTTGACAATGAATCAGACTTTATTGAGTACGTATTAAAAGATGCAGACAAGAGCAAGGGCGGACGAGACATATTAAATGCATTAAACGACAATTTGCTTGATGATCTTGCTATGTTCCTATTTAAAAATAAAGAAGATTTAGGCGTATTAAGAGGAAGTAATATTTGTGTCAGCACAAAAAAAGATGAAATTTCTTTTAGATTTGAATAAAAAATTTAATGTATCTCACATCAATTTATGCACAGAAGTCGAAGGACCTTATAAACGTTTAGCCATATGGTTTCAAGGGTGTAACATTTTATGCGAAGAATGCTGCAATCCTGAGTTACAACCCTTGAAAAAGGCACACATTATGACAGTGCAAGAAATTTTAGACATTACTCTAAATTCAAGGGATAAAAATGGAATAGAAGGCGTAACTCTACTAGGAGGCGAGCCTACACTACAAGAAAATTTACACATATTATGTCACGCACTACAATTAAATAATCTGGGAGTCATTCTATTTACAGGAAAATTAAAAAATGAACTCCCAGATTATTTAATTAAAAATACAGATTTAATTATAGACGGAAAATATTTAAAAAACCATAACGATACAAAACGAAATTTAATCGGCTCCACAAATCAAACAATACATTTCATAACAGAGCGATATAAAGATAAAAAAAATTGGTTTTATGAAATAAGAGAAAAAAAAGTAGAAATAAACATAAGTAGCAACAAAATAAACTACCTCATTATTACTGGTGATGTAGTATAAGAATTATTAAAATAATATCAACTACCTTATTATTGGATAAAACGTAAAAGTCACCAGGAAATTTTTCATACCAACAATGTTTCAAAAAAAACAAAGTAAAAAATCATTCCTCTCATCATCTCTAAAATAAATATATTTCAACATCCACACCATATTATCTTTTGACATTGACAAAAAATAATCGTATACTTTTCTTACATAAAATATTCTTACAAGAATTAAAATAATCCTCTGTTTGATTGCTATAAACAAAACACATAGAAAAAAATCAAATGGAAAAATAAGAAAAGTATAATTATAATTGAAAATCGACCATACTTTGTTAAAAAATGACAAAGCTTTCATAAAAAAATAATGATACTTTACTAAAACAAATAACAAAGCGTTATTATAAAATAATAAAGCTTTGTAAAAAAAAACAACACATTCGTGAAAATCGATAATAATTTGTTAAAAATCGATAATAATTTGTTGAAAAACAAGATAGTTTTATTATAAAATTACAAAGCTTTAGTGAAAAAACGATAATAATTTATTGAAAAAAATGACAAAGCTTTCATAAAAAAATAATAATACTTTACTAAAACAAATAACAATGCGTTGTTATAAAATAATAAAGCTTTGTTATAAAATAATAAAGCTTTGTAAAAAACAATACATTCTTGAAAATCGATAATAATTTGTTAAAAATCGATAATAATTTGTTAAAAAAACAAGATAGTTTTATTGAAAAAACAAGATAGTTTTATTGAAAAAACGATAATAATTTATTGAAAAAAATGACAAAGTATGATTCAACATATACAGAATAACAAAGTATAATAAACATACCATAACTCAACATAGAAACAAAAATTAGCCTTTGTTTTAGAACTGTACAAAAAATTTATAGAAAAATTTCCAAAACTTTCTTGGGAGTAATGTATGAACTATTCTAGCATTGGAAAAAATACGCCCCATATAGATGCAATTGCAAAAGTAACAGGCATGGCACAATTTACAGCAGATTTACATTTTCCAAGAGAACTATTTGTCCGCTTGGTTCGTTCCACCCAAGGCCATGCCAACATTGTAAACATTGACATAGAAAAAGCCCGCCAAAGCCCTGGAGTGCGTGGAATCATAACAGGAGAAGACTGTGACATTACCATTGGCACTTGCATTATGGACCAACCACCACTAGCAAAAGGAAAAGTTCGCTTTGTTGGTGAACCTATTGTTGCAGTTGTTGCAGATTGCAAAGAAAATGCACTCCTTGCAGAACAACTTATCCACATTGAATACGATCCATTGCCCGTCATCTTAGAAACAGAAGACGCCATGAAACAAAATGCTCCCTTGATCCATGAAACCATCAACACCATCCCTGGATTCCAACCACATCCCCAGACAAACATCTTTCACCACTACAAAATAAGAAAAGGCGATGTAGAAAAAACATTTGCAACTGCACAACACATTGTCAAAGGCGACGTCCATTGGCCACACCTAGCCCACTGCCAACTAGAACCCCACGCAGCCATTGCACGATGGAACCAAGACAACACAGTCGAAATCTACTCCACAGCACAATCTCCCTATGATGTACGAAAATTCGTAGTCAAAGCATTTCAACTACCTATGCAAAACGTATCTGCTACTACATACTGTCTCGGAGGCGGTTTTGGTGGCAAATCTGACGTGACCATCGAACCTTTAGCAGTCTGGATTGCAAAACACTTCAAAGGCGAATACATCCGAATACAACTGGAACGAGAAGAAATGTTCTATGGTACAGTCCTAGGAAGAGGCTTAGACGGTTACTATGAAGTTGCCTTTGACGATCAAGGCAACATCCAAGCCATGAAAGTTGACTATCGCTTAAATGCGGGTGCATATGCTAGCTACGCCATAGCTATAGTACAACCAGGAGGAATCACAGTCACAGGCAGTTACTATGTTCCTAATCTACAAGTTGATGCATATGGAGTATACACAAACAAACCTCCCATTGGTGCATTCCGGGCATATGGACATCCTGAATCAGTACTCATTGCAGAAAATGCTATGGACAAAATCGCAGCCAAATTACAACTAGATCCCTTTGAAGTGCGACGAAAAAACTTAATCCAAGTAGGACAAAAAAATAGCATTGGACAAACTGTCCACAAAGACGATGGTAACATTGTTCAATGCATGGACATTGTTGTTCAAGACATACAACAATACAATAAACCTATCTTAACAGGATGCGTTCGCGGAATTGGTCTTTCTAACTTACTAAAAGCCCCTGGAATGCCTTGCAATGGCTTTTCTAGTGCTATTGTCCGTTTTAATGAAGATGCCACAGTCCACGTTTCCATTAGTGCCATAGACATGGGACAAGGACTCCTCACAGCCATTACACAAATTGCAGCAGAAGCACTCCAAATTGACATCAACCGCATAAAAATTAACACCATGGTAGACACACGCTACACACCCTATGAATGGCAAACTGTAGGTTCACGCTCCACATGGATGGTAGGAAATGCAGTATACAAAGCAGCCATGGCAGCCATTGAAAAAATCAAAGAAAACGCATCTTTTGCACTAGGTCATCCACCACAAGAACTTATCTACGATGGAACACAAGTATACTATCAATACGACCATACAAAAACAATTCCCCTTGAAAAACTTACTCTAGGATACACATTTCCTAACGGAAGAACAGTAGGATCTCCTCCTATGGGAACAGGTTCATACGTTCCAGAAACTGAATACGCTGACCTAGAAACAGGACAAGGAGACTGTGCAACACAATGGACATACGGATGCCAAGGCATAGTTGCTGACATCGACACATCTAGCGGTCAAATCCACATTCGCCTAATCTCCTCAGCCCTAGACATTGGAAAAGTCATCAATCCAATACTAGCAAAAAGCCAAGTCCAAGGTGCAGCCATCATGGGACTAGGTGGTGCTATCATGGAAGGCATTGTATACGACAAAAATGGTACAATCCGTAACACAGAATTCACAGATTACAAAATCCCCACACCAGAAGACGCCATTCCTATCGACTTTCAAACACACTTTCTAGAAACTCCTGACCAAACCATGGTATACGGAGCAAAATGCCTAGCCGAACATCCCATTATTGGAATCGCTCCTGCCATACTATCAGCCGTTCAAAACGCCACAGGATGCCAATGGAACACACTACCATTACAACCCTCTACTATCCGTGCTAAAATTCTAGAAAAAGAAAAATAACATATTATCTAAATCGCTCTAACCATATACTATCGGCTAGTCAAAACATCACAGGCATATAATAAAACAAACTTACATTATATGCCTACAACATCCATCATTAAATTAGAGAAAAAAAATAACATATTATTAAAATCGATCCAACCATACCATTGGATCGTCAAAA
>JAGOMP010000009.1 GCA_017993505.1 Planctomycetota bacterium | reverse complement strand
AATTGCTCTGGGGAGGCAAATGTTGCTTCGGAAAGTTGCTCTGGGGAGTGTCAGTTGCTCGGGGGAGAAAACTTGCTCGGGGGAGGCAATGTTGCTCTGGGGAGAAAGCTTGCTCGGGGGATTTGCTCTGGGGAGTTATTTTGCTCGGGGGAATATGCTCTGGGGAGGCAAATGTTGCTCTGGAAAGTTGCTCGAGGGAGCAAATGTTGCTCTGGGGAGAAAACTTGCTCGGGGGATTTGCTCTGGGGATTTGCTCTGGGGAGTAAATCCCCTCTGGAGAGATAATTTAGAGGAGGCAAATTTGCTCTGGGGAGAAAACTTACTCTGGGGAGTGTCAGTTGCTCTGGGGGAATAAATTTGCTCTGGGGAATTCTATTTTTTTATTAGTTGTTGTTTTAATAGCTACTTTTGGAGCTGTTACTTTTTTTATAGTTCGTTTTGATGTAATGGGAATAGATGCATATATTTCTGTTTCTGTATTTTTATTTTTATTTTCCGTAGTCTTTGTCTTTCTACTTTCTTTCTTATCCGTAAACATTGTCCGTATATTCTATTTCTGTGTTTTCTGTGTGTTCTGTGTTTTCTATATTCTTATTTTCCATGGTTTTATTTTTGTCCGTATATTCTATTTCTGTGTGTCCCGTGGTTTGTTTTTCTGTGTGTTCTGTGTGTTCCGTGGTTTGTTTTCCGCGGTTTGCTCGGGGGAGGAAAAGAATAAGTAAAAAGGCAAAAAAAAATAGTAGTTGGAATTAGATATTCCAACTACTATTTTTTGTAGAATTTTTGTTATTAGTAAGTTGACCTCACTAATAGGTAGATTCTAATTTTTTCCATTGGCAAGTTAATCTTGCCAATGGTTGCAGATTTTTAAGATTTTAATTTTTCTAAGGAATCGATGATTGCTTTCATACGTACGCGATCAGCAGGATCATCTAGTTTCCAACTTTCTACGTATTGTATGAATTGATCAATTTCTGTTCCTGCACATTCTTTTAACATTCTTTGATTTGTGTATCTGCTTAACATGGATTCAAGAATGTCTAGTGCTTCTCGTTTTCCTCTTTCGCCCTTGCTCTTAGTTTCTAAGTGTTCAATGAGACGAACAATGCTAATGTTGGTGAGGCGACTGGGGATTCCGAGTCTGAGTTTATCAAAGGCTCTTGATGTAAATAGGTAACCAGCATAAACTACTAGGTTTTTGGCTTCTGGGGTAGCCCAGAGTTTGTAGAAGATTCGTCCTACACCTTTTTCTACTTCGATGAGGTGATCTTCAACTGCATTGCCATCACAGTAGAATTGATATTCGTATTTGATACCATCGATAATTTCAGTGTTGTTTCGTACGTTGAATTCGTATGGAACAAGTGGTTTCAATGGTACTTTTTCTACGAATGGACCTTCGCCTGGTACGATTTTGCTAATTTTTCGGACTGTTTGGAATTTTTTGAATTTGACAACTACTTCAAATTCTGAACCTGGTTGGAATGTATCTTTAAAGGATACTGGTTTGTTGTTGACTAGAATTTGATATGCTGGTACGAGTACACCTTTTGTTTCGTCAACCATATCAAAGGAAATAGGTCTTGATTTTGCAATGAGTTTTCTGCTGATGGTGTAAGGTTCTTCGCTAGGTTCGATGTCAATTTCTACTCTTGGTCCAAATGTGTAACCTGGGCGTTGGATATCTAAGTAGTAAGAACCTGGTTTAATTCCACGACCATCTTGGATAAATCTAGGAATAGATGTAACTTTGTCAATTAAGGATGCTTTATATTGATCTAGTGTTGGAGGAGCATCAATATCGTACATTACGTTGATACGTAACATAACTTGTTTTGCAATAAGTTCTTGTTCAAGTACGAAAGGTGCTTCTGCTGGCCAGATGTGTTTCTTTGTTTCAAATGCTTCATATGCCTTTTTGTTGATTTTCAAGACATAGGAACCTGGTTTGATCATGTCACCTTCTTTGACAATTTTTTCATCTGTTGGTTTGTCAATAGGAGCAAGTGTTATGGTGTATGGATTGACGTCTTCACGTGGTGCTACGTCGTATGTAATTTTTTCTTTGAGCATTCGAGGTTTGGTAATGAGGACTCTTTCCAAAGTATAAGCACGTTCTCCTGGAGCAATGACTAGGCTTTCTTTGAGTGGTACGTAACCTGGATATTCAATGTCTAATTGGTAAGGACCTGGTTTGAAGATATTATCTCGTACGTCTTTGCCATTTAATGCTACGATATCTGGTTCAATACGTTCACCAACTGGGAAATCGCCTGTAATGGAAAGTTCGATTTCACGTGGGATAGTAATGAGTGTGTCTTTCAAGATGTAAGGTTGATCAGTAGGTTCAATGACAATGTCTTTATTTTTAGGTTCAAAACCAATTTTTTCGATCTTGAGTGCATATTTTCCAGGAATAAATGTTGTTTTTTGATCGATAATTTTGTCTGCTAATGTGATTACATCAGGTACAATGGGTTTATCGTCGTAGTCGCCCATAATTTCGTATTTGACGAGAACTGGTAATGCTTGGAGTGTTCTTTCAAGTACGAATGATTTGGAAGATGGTTCGATGGTAACGTTATCTGTAAATTGTTTGTAGCCTTTGAGTTTAATTAATACTGGATATGTACCAGGTTTGAGGTCTTGACCGTCTTTAACTGGTTGTGTTCCAATAATAACTTGCTCTGGGTTGATTTTTGCATCGTTAAAAGAACTCTTGATAGCAAGTTTGAGTTGTCTTGGTTTGCTACGTAATGTGAATTTGAGTAAATATGGATTGGGATCTGGGTTGATATTGATAGTTTCTAGAATCGGGAAGTATCCTTCTTTATCAATAACAAGTTGATATACACTTGGTTTGAATGCAGTTCGTTTTCCAACTGGCATTTCACCTAATGTTAGAATATCTGGTTCAATGGGACCGCCTGTGAAATCTGATGTGATTTCAGGTATAACATCACGGAAAATGGCTACCATGAGTTTTTCAATGGATAGTCCTGTAGAACCAACAGGGATAAGAACGTTTTCATCTAGTGAGTTGTAACCTTTTAGTTTAGCTTTTAAGTTATATTCACCAGGTTTTAAGTTCAAGGTTTCGCTAGCACTAGCAAGTCTTTGATCTGCAATTCTAACTTCTTCAGGTGAGAGGTCTCTTCTGTCAAAAGAATCGCGGAATTTAAATGTGACAAGACGTGTTTTTGTTTCTAGTGTTTCTGTTAGTAAGAAATCTAGAGAGTTAGCCCCGATAGTAATAGGTTTACGAATAGGGATATAGCCGTCTTTTAAGATTACGAGTTCATGTAGACCTGGTTTAACTTTGAAATCTTTTGCCAATGGTTTGTTGTCCAATGTGATTTCATCAGGAACAATGACTTCGCCTTCTGGGTATTCAGATTTAATTAATGTTACAACATTACGTAAGCTAGACAAGAGTTTTTTGTCAATCTTGTATGGTGTTTCAGATGGCATGATCATTTCTTTAGAAACAAGTGTTTCATAGCCATCCATCTCTACTTTTAGCTGATAGCTTTCTGGTAGAACTTTATCACCTTTTTTGATCTTAATAGCTTCGTTTGTTTTTTCGTTGATAAGTGTCAAGACAGGTTCCACTTTTTTGTCATGTGGTATGTCTTGTGTAATATTGATATCCAGTAGTACTGGCTTTGGTTTAAGAGTTTCTTGAATTTCGTATGGTTTGTCATCTGGTGGAATATTAACATTTTTTACAACACCAACATATCCATTACGATTGATTTTTAATTCGTATGCACCTGGTTTGAAACTTTCTTCACCAACAACGTCTCTGTTGTTTAATGTGCAAACGTCAGGATATAGTAATAAGTTTGCAGGGAATTCTGCACGAACGTTTAAAACAACTCTTCTAGGTGAGGAGCTAAGTATTTGTTTAAGAACATAAGCACCATTTTTAGGTTCGATGGTGATGCGATCTGCATAAGCATCGTAGCCTTTTTTTCTCATCATGATGCGATACACATCAGGTTTAACACTTTCACCATATTTGATAGGTCTGCCATTGAGTGTAATTTCATCAGGAGTGAAAAGTACTTCTGGTTCATAATCGCCAGACACTTGGAAAATAACTTCTCTTGGTAGAGATTTCATGTATTCTGTGATGAAATAGACTCTTTCATCAGGTTCAATGATAACATTACGAATAATAGGTTCATAACCTTCTTTTGTTACAACAAGTTTGTATTCTGAAGGTTTGACTCTAGATTCGTTGTTGATTGGTTGAGAATTTAAAGAAATTTCATCAGGAGTGATTAGACCAGTTCCTGTGGCTGTAAAATCACCTTGAATACGATAGTTGAGATTTCGAAGACTACTTTTAAGTTTACGTTCTAGAGTAAAGTTTCCTTCACCAGGATAAATAATGAGAGTTTCTACAACAGGAGTATATCCACGTTTTTTGATGTTGAGTTGATATGTACCAGGTCGAAATGTCTCTTTATCTGTAATAGTAATGGGTTTCCCCATTGTATTTGTAGTGTCAACGGAGGTTAGAGTAATTTCATCTGGATTGACTTGTCCTTGGTTGTAAAAATCTTCTGTGATTTTAGCTGTAACTCCTCGAGGAATTGCTTGCATAGTTTCATTGATTTCTGCATATTCCATACTTGGAAGAAGGTCTTTTAGTTTAGATACGTTAAAATATCCTTTTTTCTCAATTTGGATGATAAATTTAACAGAATCTGGGGTTAAAAGTTTATCAGGCTCAAAATCACTGCGAACTTTTAAATTTACTAGTTTGCTATATAAGTCGTTTTCTATTTCAAAAGGATTTTGAGAGCCTCTCATTTGAATGCGATTAGCAATGAGTTCATTGTCAATTTGGCTAAAACGAGTGTAGCTACCTTTTGTAAATAAAACTTTGTCAGAGAGCTCGAACTTTTGACCTGCAGGATAAACAACGTTTTTCATTTTTTCAGATTCAACTTGAGCATTGTATACTTGGTTATATAGAATCCCCAATTTGTGATGAAATTCTGAAAGATTGGCATAGTCATCCAATTTAACGGCCAAATCAAGAGCACCTTTAAATAAGTTGATACTTTCTCTGTATTTGCCTTGACTGGCTAAAATACCACCAACATTGTTCATTACGTGCATGACATAGATGTTGCCCTCACGTGTTTCTAGTTTTTGAAAGTAAGCAATAACTGTATTGTAGCGTGCTATGGCATCATCGAATTGTTGTTCGTGTTCCATATTCCATGCTTCAATAAAGAGTGCTTTTGCTTCTTCCATGGTATTGGGAGGTGTGATAGCCTTTTTTTCTTCTGCAGGTGCAACTGGTGCTTCAGGTGCTTGTGCAAGTATGAAACTATGTCCAAGCAGAAAAATGCAGAGGAATAAAGCTAAAATAAATCTATATTTCATATATATTTTTGGCGAAAATGAATGATTCGCCTTCCTCCAAAAATAGTTTGAATTGGAATGTATAATGAACTTCAATTAATAATTAATTACTAATTATACAATATTTTTTCACTAAATGGAAATATAAAAAGTCCAAAAGAAATTTAATTTGACTTATAGTACTTTTTTTTTTAAAAAATGCTATAAAAATCAAATAAGTTTTTAATTTTATAGTTTTATTTAATCATTTTTAAAAAATTTAATTTGATTTTTATAATACTTTTTGTTGAAAGATGCTAAACGAATTTTTATGAAAATATATTTATATATAATGTTAATCTTCAATTAATCTTCAGTTTTTTTTGAAAAATATTTTTTAAAGATAACTGAATTTGGAAAATAATTTTCCAAATTCAGTTTTTTATTAATTTGTGAGTCTTTTCACAAGTTCGCTTCGAATTTCTTGTTGTTTTTTGTCTCGGATATCTAGATCTTGCAATGTATCTTTGAGTTTTGCTTTGTCTTCAGATGCAAGGTTTGCCACTTTATGTTTATCTTGTATGTCATTCATAAGGTTGTTCATTCGCTTAAGAGCTGTACTTGGATTTGTTTTCGCGAGTTCACGTAGGTGTTCTACAAGTTTATCGCAATTGATTTGTGTCAAGTCTCTAAAAATGGCAGGTTTTGTCATAGATGCAATAGTGTCATCATAGTAGAAGCCTGAGGCAATGCGAACATTTCTGCTACTATTCAGTGCATAGTAGTATCCATAAATACTAGACATACCGCCTTCTCGTAAGATATGATGACGTTCCACTTCTTTTCCGTCTACAAAAACTTCAAGATTATATCGAATATTGTCTATGACCATACCGAATTCTGTTTCATAGTATTGTTTGGCAACTCGGAATTCGTACTTATGGAGTTTGATGAGTTTCAAGTCTACAACAAAAGGTCCTTCACCTGGTTCAATTTCAATCATCTTATCAGCTGTCTGGTATTCTTGAAATTTTGCTGTAAGTTGATATTGTTGTCCTGGTTTAAATGTGTCTTGTGCTTTAACTTGTTTACCATCTAAGAGGACTTCTATAGCTTTGATAAGTACTGTATTAAATGTCATTTCAAAGGAAAGAGGTCTATATTTTGCAAAAAGTTTTTCTGTGACTTGATGAGGTTTTGTGCCAGGAAGTACTTCAATTTCTTTTCGTCCTTCTTTGAATTCATAACCTATTCGTCCTACTTGTAAGTAGTAAGAACCTGGCTTGATTTTATTTCCATGAGATACGTTTCGTCCGATGCCTGTTTTTTTATCAATGAATGTTACAATATATGGTGCTAATTTGGCAGGTGGTGTAATATCATAAGAAATATCGATTAAAATTTCAATGATAAGAGCTTGCATTTCAACCGCAAGTTCAAAAGGTCGTTCATCTGGTAAAATGATCAATCGTTCTGTTTCGTATGTTTCATAACCTGGTTTTTCGACTTTTAGGCGATAATATCCAGGAGTGAGTTCATCTCCTCTTTGAATTCTGAGGCTTTCAGAAGTTTCTGATGCAATTAATCGAATTTGTGGTTCTTCAGAGTTGGGTAGTGGTTCGCAATCATATGTAATAGCTGGTATGATGACTCGTTTTTTAGGTGCGATTTCATAGTTTAAGATAAGTGTTTCTACGCCTGGTGTAACTTCTACTTTACTTCGAACATCATAATATCCAGGATGTGAAATATAGACATCGTATGTTCCTGGTGTATATGGATTTTCATAAAAAGGTCTGCCACCAATTTCTGCGATTTCTACTTCTTCAATTTCTTGTGTGAATAAACTTTTGACTTTAATTTCGCATTGTCTAGGCAATGCTTCCATTGTTTTTTTGACAACATCAGGATGTTCACCAGGATCCATAGTGTGATCAAATATCAATGGTTTATATCCAGCTTTGTTAATTTTGATTTTATGTGAACCAGGGGTAAATACGTCAGATGGATGGTATTCATTATTATTCACTACAATAGCATCTGCCTTGATTTCTTCGCCCACTTTATAATTGCCTGTAAGTTTGAATTGTAAATTTCTAGGTCGTACATTGAGCTGAGATTTTAATGTGAATACGTCTTCTGATGGTTCAATGATAACGTTTTTAGGTTCTACTAAGTATCCTTCCTTGATGACTCGAACTTGGTAGCCACCAAGAATTGGTTTTACAGGTTCGCCATCTAAGAGAGATTTGTCATTGAACGTAACTTGGTTGGGTCTAATGACAACACCTTTGGGATAATTCGCTGAAATATCAAATACTACTTTTCTTGGTTTAGATATTAATTTTTCACGAATCATGAATGGATTAGGGTTAGCACCAAATTCCACTCGTTTAACAACACGTTCATATCCTGGGACATAGACAGTTAAGTCATAGGAACCAGGAGCAAAGGAAGCTCCATTTGTAAATGGAATACCATTTAATGTAATTTCCGTGGGTGTTAAGAATTCTGTGTTGTAGTCGCCTGTGATTTCATAGTTAAGAATTCGTGTAGATGGAATCAAACCTTTTGTAATATGGTATGGTGTAACACTAGGTTCGATTTCATGATCTTCTATGATATCTGGATAACCTTGAATGCGAACAAATAGTCTATAATTTCCAGGTTTGAAACTACTATTTTGACCAATGATTTCTGTTCCTAAAGTAATTTGATCTGGCGTGAGCTCTTTGTCTTTCTTTTCAGAATCGAAGAAATGATAAGTGACAAGACGAGGCAATGTGATCATTTGTTCTTTAATGATATAGTCTTTTGTTCCAGCAGGAATTACATTTTCTTTTTGAATGGTATTATAACCAGCTTTCTCTATCAGCGTGGAATAACGCCCTGGTGCCATTTGTTTTGACATGGAAACCATGCCTTCTGAAAATAGTTCGCCATTCATGAGAACTTTATCTGGTGTAATTTTTTGTCCTGGAGGATAATCTGCTGTAATGTCGAGTATAACTGTTCTCGGTTTTGCATTGAGTGTGTGTTTGAAAGTATAGGCTGTTTCTGCTGGTGGAACAACAAGATCTTCTATAAGAGGTCTATAACCATCAGCCTCAATAGTAACTTTATATTTATTAGGAATGATCTTATCACCAGGTTTGACGATTTGATTAATCGTACCATCTTCGCTTTCAATTCGAATAATAGGATCTGTTTTTTCTTCAGGAGAAATGTCATATGTAATTTCTGTTTGAACGTCTCTCTCTTTAGGTTGCATAATGCGTTGAATTCTGTAAGCAACGTCATCTGGTTCGATCTCTACGATGTCATTTATAGACTTATAGCCAGTTTTGATAATAGTCAAGTTATAACGTCCAGGTGTTACATCTATATCTTGTACAATACTGATGCTGGCTGCCTTTTCTGAGCTTAATGTAGCTGTTTCTGGTGGCATTAAGTCTTTACCTTTAGGGAAACTGGCTTCAAGAACTAGGTGAACTGTTCGTTTTAACGGACTGAGAATTTCATCTAGAACAAAAGGATGATCTGAAGGTTCAACAGAAATCGCTTTTTTGAAAATAGCATATCCTTTTTTATGAATTTGGACTTCATAATCTTTTTTTGCAGGAATGCTTGTATTTTCTTTGACTGCATTTCCATCAAAAGTAACTGTATCAGGATAGATTTTAGCTAAGTTATCACCTTTTATATCATAGCGCAATTCTCTTGGTTTTGCAATAAGTTGTTCTTGTACAACATAAGGTTCGTGACCAGGTTCAATCTTAATGATTTTCTCTAGATTTTGATAGCCTGATTTTCGTAAAAACAATGTATATGTTTTTGGTTTTATTTTTATACCAGATTCTGCAAGATTGTTATCTAAACGCATTTCATCAGCTGTGACGGGCACACCAGGTTCATAGTTTGTATCTAGTTTAATCATTAGAGAACGAGCTAGTGCTTTCATTTCCTTACGGATAATAAAAGGACTTTGTTCACCAGCAGGATAAACAATTTGTTCTTCTCGAATGTCTTCATAACCGTACTTTTTGATTTGAAGCATGTAACGAGCAGGTTTGACTTCCACACCTTGTTTATTCAAATCAATGGTTTGACCTTCTTCACGTCCTTCTAGGATTCGGCGAAAAGTTATGGTGTCTGCTTTGATAGGACCAGGCACTATGTCTGATGTGATTTCACAAATGACTTTTCTAGGAATAGTTTCTAGAAAAACTGGAACTTCGATTTCTTTTTTCTCTGGTGGTAAGCTTCTTTGATTACCCCAATTTAAACCTTTATATCCAACTTTAGAAATTTTCATGTCAAAAAGAAGTTCATCAGGATTAATATTAGAGTCAACTTCAAAGTCTGATGTGATTTTGAGCATGATAAGTTTAGAAACAGAAATTAAATGAGCCTTGATTTCAAACGCTGCAGTGGCAGGTGTAATTTCAACTTCTTTACTATATGGATGATAATTTGCTTTTTCTACGCGAACCCAATAACGTCCTGGTGGAACTCGGAGACCTTCTGTTAAAGGAATGATTTCTTTTTCGCTCCCCCGAACATCGCTTAAATAGGCTTTATCTGGCTTATAAGATGCGGGAACAATGTCATAGTTAGGAATAACAACGACTTCTCTTGCCTTTGTTTTTAAAGGTATATACATTGTGCATAAGTCAGCACCAGCCATAACTTTAATTTTATTTTTGTATTCGTAGTATCCATCTCGATTGATGTGTAAATCGTAGTAGCCTGGTGTTAAGGCTTCTTTGAATTCTATTTTTTTCCCTTCTTGGAAAAGTTCAATTTCATTAAGGCCCACTGTTTTTTCATAGCCTTTTTCAGCTAGTCCATCATCGACTAAAAATTTGAGAGAACGTTTTTTATAATCTAAAGTAACTTTTTCTCGAATAATTCCGTTTTCTGGAATGTTTAATTCCATTTCTTTTGAATGATAACCAGCTTTTTCAATGATAACTCCATAAGTTCCTGCTTTGACTTGGATATTTTTGATGGATTTATTATTTTTTACAATACGAATGTCGTCTGGTTCTAAATCATACCCTTCAATCATAGGATCATTAATATAGAGTTTGAGTTCTCGCCGATGTTCGACAATAGGTTCTAATGTAACAGGGACCTCTACTTGTACTTTACTAATATTGATAGGTTTTTTTTGTTCTTTAAAACCATCTTTTTGTATAACTAAATTATAAGTGCCTGGCAATAGATTCGTTGCATTTTCAACTTCTTTGCCATCTTTGTCTGTAACTTTGTAATCTTTTTTTGTCAGATCATTGCCATAAATGTCATTTCGAAAAAAATGTACTTGTCTTGGATAATCTGATAATTGTAATTGTTTTGAAAAATCTAAGATATTGACTGCTATTGTTTCACTTGATGTGTCGCCATTAGGAAACGCAAAGTGTAAAGTAAGCTCCCTTGTGCGAAATGCTAAGTAACCAAAAATAAAAAGTAAAACAAGCAAAATACCTATCATGATGAAATGGTTCTTTTTCATATAAAAGAAAGATTGCTCATCACGAGTTTTGTCCATGGCTCTTTTAATTCGTTGTGTGATTCCCATGTCTTGTTGGACAAGTGCTTTTTTAATTCGAGCCGTTAATCCCATTTCCTCGGGTGGTTTGACTAACAAGCGATGTTTTACTTTTGACGGTTGGGGCTGCAACAGCTTAGGACTTTTCCTTTCGTCTGACATACCTTTAAACCTTAATTGCTAGTTGTTAAAATTGGATTCAAAAACAAAATTTTGTTTCTTATAAGTTCAAGCTCTAATTACAAAATGAATCAGAGCTTAAAGATATTGTATTAGAAATTTAAATTAATAACGTATGTTCCAACGCCAGGAGCGATGGTAACATCTTTGTGAATGGTAGGCTGTTGAGAAAATTTGGCTTCAATTCGATATTTTCCAGGATAGTATTTTTTCTCAAATCTGTATGTTTCGCCATTTATAAGGATTTCTATAGGACGAACATGTACATTATTAAGATAGGGACCTTCAAAAGAAACTTGTCTTGCAGCTGCTTTCATGCCTGTTTTTATTTCAAATGCTTCTTCATCTGGTTCAATCGTAATAGGACGAGCACCACCTTCCATTTCAAAACCTGGCAAGGAAACAATATATTGATATTTTCCTGGTTTGATAACTCCACCTTGTTTGACATTGCGTCGAATTTGTGTATCTACGTCAATAAAATCAATCACAAGGTCTCCTAGGTTATTTGTAGCGTCTTTATCAAAAGATATGTCTGCTTGAACAACTCTATTTTTAGCTTCCATAGTAACATGGATGGCAAAAGGAGAAACTTCTGGCCAAATACGAAGTTGTTTTTCAACGTTGTTGTATGCTTTGCGTACAACTTGTAGGAGGTAGGTTCCTGGTTTTACTTTGTCGCCCGTTTTTACAGTCATGATTTCATCACTATATTTTTTTTGTAAATATACTTTACAATCGCCCAATTTAGATTCTTGGCTTCGACTAGGATAAATATCATATTGGATGTCAATGTCTAAAGGACGTGGCAATGCGATTAAGACTGCTTTTAGAACATAGATCGAAACAGAACTTGGTACATCGAATCTTGCTTCATATTCTTCAAATCCAGGGTATTTGATAGAAACTTTGTGGCTTCCTGGTGTAATACTAGAACCTGTACTAACTTGTTTGCCATCTACATATACCTTATCTACAGGAACTTCTTCGTCTTCATTATAGTCACTTGTAATTTGAAGTTGGAGTTCGATTTTTTTGGCTTTTACAGGAGCTGCTTTTGCTTCTGGTGTCAAGGCTTTTTTGAGTTCAAAAGGACCAATTCCAACAGGTAAGTTAAAATAGGATTCTTCATAATCTTGATACCCTTGAGCAGATACACTCAAAGTTTTATTACAAGGTTTGACTTTGTCACCATCTTGAATTTTTTGTAAACCAATTTTTACTTCAGTAGGCGTGATTGCTTTTCCTGTTTTTGCATCTGTGAAACGAAAACGAACTTCTCTTGCAAGTGCGACTAATTGTTTAGAAACGTCATAGTCAGAAGTGCTGGCTGGGATGGTGTCTTCAATGGTTTCATATCCAATTTTGCTAATTCTATAAGAATGGCTACCAGTGTCAACCATACTATTAGAAGGCACTGAACGGCCATCTATTAGTATGTCAGCAACAATGGAACCATAAGGATAGTCAGCTGTGATGTGGAATGTTACCATACGTTGATCAGGGTTAGAAATGTCTACGACTTGGTCGTATCCTATCATTCCACTAGCTTGGTTATTGTATTCTTCTGTAATAATTCCACTTGCTTGATTAGAAACTTCTGGGACTTCAATTACAGAAGATTGGTTGTAATGATGGTATTCATGAACTTCTCTGTTCAAATTTACTGGAATGGTTTCACCTTTATAAATGATGAAAGTTTGATCGCAACAACCAGTAAACAAAATTGCTACTGTGCAAACCCAAAAAAATAGGGATTTTATAGACATGTTACTACTCCTAACTTTAATTGCTAGTATTTATACAACTTGAATTGCATGAGTGGAAAGAAGCTTAGGCATCATTTCACTAGCAATTGAAGTTATCTTTTTTTGACAACTTTTGCTTTAATGTAAAGTCGTGGCGTCCAATCAAACAAAGCCACTTCTTGTCTTTCCGTTACTGTATATTCATATACGCCACAAGAATCAGGGAAACCCCATTTTGCTTTTTCAATCATAAGTTGTTGCGTTGCTTCGTCTGTGGCTGACTTGAAAGGAATGCACCATAAAAAAGAAAAACCTTCTTTATGAACAATAATATCACCTAAATATTCATAATTGGCTGAATCTAAAGGTTCTGTTCTGATAAAATAATCTTTATCAACACTTGCACAGCCTGTCAAAAGTAAGGCTAAGATTAAAAATATTTGTAGTTTCACTTATACCTTCCTTAACTTTAATTGCTATTTTTTACAATAGTACACAATTTTATAAAGAATATTGCATTTTTATTTTATCATTTATTTGTCATACGGTCAAAGAAAAAATTTCACTATTTATAGAATAACAAACATAGAAAATAAAAAGAATATGTTTGTCTAAAAAAATTCTGCGACTGTATATCTTTTGTTAGAAAAACATATTCTTTTGCATGCTATATTAAAAGTTTTTTTCCGAAAGTTTTTGCAATATCATCTGTTCTTCTTCTGGATTACGGTTTAGATACCAATCTAATAATGTGCTTTGACGTCTTGCTTGTATGTAATATTGTTTTGCTTGTTCTTGGTCGCCTTTTGCTTCTAAAAGTTCAGCTACATAAAAACAAGCATATAAACCTTCCTCGCAAAATAGTATTCCATCTTGAATAGCTTGTTTATATTCTTCAATAGCTTTTTCATTTTGTTGGGAGAGTCTATATACATTTGCCAAGGAATATCGGACAAATGCATTTTCTGGTGCTTGTTGTAGTAAATCTAGATATATTAGTATGGCAGATGCATATTGTTTTGTTTCTTCATATGAATTGCCAAGGTAAATAGTATTTTCAAAAGATAAACGCTTTTGTTGGTATTGGCTATCAAGTTCTCTGATAATAAAAAATAAAGGAACATTGATTTTTTGAAAAATTTCTTGGCTTTCCTTTTCTTTACCAATAATTTTCCACATAGTTGCAATGTGATACTGAGATTTGATGGCTATTTTTGTATAAGGTTTTTCTCGAGATATAATTTTTTCAAAATATTCAAAAGCAGTAACATAGTCTTTTTGTTGAAATGCCATACGAGCATATTGATAATGTATATTTAATTCATTGTTATGAATATATTCTATCATGCTCTTATTGCCTATATTGCAGAGAAATGCAACAATAGCAATACAACTTACGAGCAACGGCAATATACTTTTTTGTCGATTTTGAAAGCATTCATACAATGTACGAACAGTTAATCCTGTAAATAGAATGCCCAAAGCTTCAACAGACAATCGAAAACGAACTACAACGTAAAAGGCAATGAGTAAAATGCATTGGCTAAAAAAAATCCAATACATGGGCAACCATTTTTTCCATTCTCTTTTGCTAAGAAATAAACCTACTACACAAAAGGGTGCTATCCAAAACCAAGAAAAAGGGAGAAAGGGTGAAATTCGTTCTGCTCGTAATTTTGTAGGAATGGTATCATGATTCTCATAAGAATGAAAAATCCACCATATTTTTTGCAAAAACAATTTCAAAGCTGCTTTAGGATATTTATAAAAAGATTGAAATGTGATCTTCCAATAAAATTGAGAAGATTCTGGAATAGTTTGTTCTTTTCCTACAATATGTGAAGACAATTCTCGTGATAATTCTACATCACCTTCGAATAATATTTTCTCTTCTTTGCCTTCCTTCATTTTTTTGACTTCATAATGGTACAATAATTCGGGTGGGTGGTATCCTAATCCTTGATTTTTATAATTATGGCTACTATAAAAAATATATCCTGGATTGGAAGCAGTAATTCCTGGTTCATGTAAAAAAGGGTAATTTTGAATCACAATGGGTAAAATAGGCAATAAAAAAACAACAATAGAAATAGCAATTTTTTTCCAATGCCATAAAAAGATATTCCTTTGATAGAATAAACCAGCTATGAAAAGCAAAACAATGAGCAAGAGATTATTGGGACGTTGGATTATAGTACAACCTAGAATAAAGCCCAATAAACCGCAATATATATATTTTTGTGTCTCCCATGCTTTGTACGCAAAGCATAAAGCCAATAAATGGAGTAGCATTCCTAAGGAATCTGATAAAAAGCTGAGATCATATATAATAAAACTGCGATAAACAATAGCGAGAAAAGCACAGAATAGAGCAGTTTTTCTGCCTAAAAGTTTTTGTGCTAACCAAAAAATTAAAATGCAGGAACAAGCACCTAGGATGCTTTGTACAATAAATATAGCATAGTATGATTTGCCAAAAATTGCGATAATAAAGGCTAAAAAATAGCAATAAATCGGACTATACGAAAAAGGAGAAGGCGTAAGAAAAGAATTATCTATTAATTGTTGAGCTAAAGTCAGATATTTGCTAAAAATATCTTGGTTTGCTGGTAAAGAAAAAAGAATTCCTAAACGAACAAAAAAAGCTATAAAAAAAATACAAATAGGCAGGACATAAGTACGCCATTTCATTGGCATGATTTCTCCTATAAGTAAAATTGTGTAAGTAGAAAAAAATATAGATAGAAAAAAATACCCGAATGATTCGGGTATGTAAGTCCACCCTAATTGCATGATGCAATATTGGATTAAAAATCCAATAAGTATATGTATTTAAAATACATATACTTATTTTCTTTTTTTCGTCATTTTGAGTAGTTGTCCTTGGTTTGGTAAAGGAAAAACTTCTAAACGATCTACTTTTCTGGCAATCACTGGTAGACGTGGATCTCTAGGAGCACCTTGGACTAAGAATGGGTTTAATGATTTTAAACCTAGAATCATTTCATTATTATCAGCAACAGCCAAAACTTGATATGTTTCAAAATTTTGATTACTTTTATCAATAACTATGCCTAGTGCATTATCAATAGCTTCATTGATTTCTCCACAGAAAATTTGGGAAAAACCAACTTGTGTAGCTAATCCATTTACCATTGCTTTAACTGCCATATTATATTGAGGTGTACAAGGACACTTAATTTCAGATAATTTTGAACTTGTGCTACTATAGACAGTTTGCTGTCCATATTCATTGATGGCAATAAAACTGTGACAACGAGGACATTGGAAATTTCCTCTTGAACTAAATTGAATATTGCCACGACAATGTTCGCAAAGTGCATCATAAGGCCAAGAAACTAAGGAAGGTGCAGGAGCAGAAAAATCATCCTCGCCGCCAATTTCAATTCCTCCACTAATATCAAGACCACCACCCATGACATCTGGCATAGGTGCCATAGGAGCTGCTACTGGTGCAGGAGGTGGTGTTTGCATAGGAGGACGTGCAGGAGATGGTGCAGGTCGTGGTGTTACTGCTGGTCCAGGAGGTCTACCTCCGCCTCCTGCCATAGCTCGATTGCCACCTGCAGGCATAGGAGCTGGTGCAGGTCGTGGTGGTACTGCAGGTCCAGGTGCTGTTATAGGTTTTTGAGGAGCTACTGGAGTCATTTGTGGAGAATTTGCTTTGGGGATATCCGTATGAGATATGGAATCTACTGCATCTTCTTCCGTTTCATAAATTTTAAATAAAGACACTAGACCAAGCATATCAAAGAGTGCGATTACCTTTTCTGGCACACCGACTAACTTGATGTCTCCTCCGCCTTCCTGAAATTTATCTGCCAATTTAACCAAGAGACCCATTCCTGTACTATTAATATATTTTACTTCAGAAAAGGTCAAAATTAAATTTTTTACACCTTGATTGAAAAAGCCGATCAATTTATCTTCAAATTGACGAACAGTTGTACCATCAATAGCACCCAATATTTTTGTAATGATTATGGGGGAACCATCGGGTAACTTTTCTTGTTTGGATTGGAACAGTAATTCCGCCATGGACTCTCCTATCCATCAATGCTAAATAAAAAATTTATTAAACTTCATTGCTATTATAATTTGAACTTCATTGCTATTATATCAATAATAGCAATTTTATATTATTTTTTTTATAACAATGTATACAATTTTATATTATTTTTTTTTTAAAATCAATAGTTTTTTTAAATCAATAGTTTTTGATCGTTTTATTTATTCTTTTTGTTAAGAGATATTTTTAAAAAATTTTTACTTACAATACATAAATTCATTATGGTTTAGGGAAAAATTCTGTGGGATGCACTTTATCTGCAGGAAGAGATTGTCTTGATGTTAGAGTGCTAGATAAATAATTGAATAAATCTAAATTGCTTTTGACTTTCACTGCAAGATTCCATTCCATATCCAGCATGGGGATTGCTTTTGCCATGACATAGCCTTTCTTGTTTAGAGATAAATAAAATATAGAAACAAGAATTTTTTTCTAGTCTAATTATACTTTATTTATTTTATAATGTCAACATAACTTAATTTTTTAAAAATGATTACTCTTATACAGTGTACACGCAACGAAATCCTATATTATCATCACGATGTAAAATAGGATATGCATTTTTAAAGGAAGAACGCTTTAAAGGTAAGTTCGCATTACTGAGACAACCTTTTGTAACTTTGCAATCTTTTTTTTCTAAACAGCAAGGTTCATAACGTGGCAATTGCGAATAATATTGTAAGGAATAACTATCTAAACACCATTCCCAACCTTTGCCAAGTAAATTTTGAATTTCGTAATGTTGTTCCTTTTTTGTCGAAGGTTCACAACAAGGTTCTACAAGACAAGCTTTTTCCCATTGTGCTTCTGTAGGCAATGATTTACCAGCCCATTGTGAATATGCCCATGCATCATACCAATCTATGCCAGTCACTGGTTGCAACAAGTTTTCTAATTGTTCGCTCCAATGTTTTGGTATATGCGATTTATTTACAGGTTCGTCAGGATGGCAGAAAGAACTATGTTCTTCACCAATGCATTCTAAAAATTGTTTGTACATTTCTCGTTTCACTTTATGTACATCCATAAAAAAACCGCGCAAATATACTTCTTTGCAATGTCGTTCATCACGATACACATGATTAGCATCACTGCCAATAACCACACTTCCTATAGGAATCCATAACATTAAACTTTGATCTATGGGTGAAATCCAATACCCATCTTGTTTTTCTAAATTTATGTCAGAGAAGCTGGAGTCTAAATTTTTCATACTTTTTTACCTTCATTGTGAAACTGGTAGCTATTTTTAAAAAAATCTAATGCTCGTTTATTCAATATAGAACGTTCTTTATCAAAAATAAATCCCCATTTACAAAAATATTTTAAAGCTGAATGAACGTGATACAAAAATGCATGCCCTAAATGATAAGAAGATCTTTGGCAATCATGAAACACAGAAACTTTAGGAAAGTATATGTTTTTATACTTTGCATACATTCTGCGTGAAATATCCACATCTTCCATGTATAAAAAGAATCGTTCATCAAATTGTCCGATTTGTTTTAAAGCAGCTGTTTGAAAAAACATAAAACAACCAGAAATAAAAGGAACTTCCATGATAGTATCATAGTTTGAAAAACGAAACTCGTTTTTTATTCTATAGTTAGAGAACCAATTTTTTGGCAAAAAACGTCGAATAAATAAATCAAAAAAACTAGGAATTAAACGACAATTATGTTGAATACAACCATCAGGATATAAAACTTTAGGTGTTATAAGACCAATTTTTTTATCGGCATCACAAAATTTTTTTAATTCTGATAACACTCCTGCAGAAAAATATACATCAGGATTTATTACAAGATGATAAGGAATTTTTTCCACAATTGAATTTTCAATAGCCACATTATGACCAGTACCATAACCTACATTTTTTAATAAGTGAAAATATTCTACTCCTAGTTTCTGACATGATCTTTCTAATGTATTATCTGTCGAATTATCAATGACTACAACACGAACTAGTAATGTTTCTTGCAAAATAGAAGAAATGCAACGTTCTAAAATTGCTGGCTCTGTATGATACACTACAATAGAAACAAGGATGTCTACCATATCTACTCCTACTTTATTAAAATTTTATGAGCCTCTTCTACAACTTCTGTAGGAATTTCTTTAGAAGAAAGTAAAGCAGAAATAGAATTGCGAATTTCTATTTTTAAAGATTCGTCTTTTTCTTTATGCCATGCTTCAACTAGATAAGAAACAATTTGAGGTGCTTTATCTGTAATTTTCCCTAATGCTTGGATCGTTTCTTTACGAATGTTGTAATCTTTTTCTGTATCTAAAATCTGTAGCAATTTATTTGTAGCAAAAGGATAGGAAAAATTCCCCAATGTTGTAATTACACTTTGTCGAATCGAAATAGAAGGATCATCTAAAAAGGGCATTAATTTCCCTGCAATTTCTCCATCACCAATTAAACTCAGGGCGGTGATAGCATTATTTCTAAATTCTTCATCTTCTTTGGGATTATTTAAAATTTGAAATAATAAATCTTGCTCATACACACTTCCCATACTTCCTAAGGCTACAATGACTTCCTTTCGCAATTCTAAAGAATAAGATTTATCTTGAACAATTTTTGCTAATTTTTTTGCAGCAGGAACGTATCGTTTCTTCATTTTGCTTAAACCACGTGCTGCTTGCCATTGAATATCTGGGTGTTCATCATCTAATAAAATCATTAACTGATGTGCTGCTGCTAATGAATTATCTTCAGCTAAATCACTAATGGCATCGACTCGATTTAATAAAGATTTTTTATCTTCAGATCTTGCAAAAAGATCTGCCAATCGTTCTCGGTCAGCTTCATCAGGTTGTTCTATCACTTCAGGTTCTAGTAATCGTTCGAATGTGGGAGGTATGGAAATAGGTACAACAGGTTTTTGAACAATTTGTTCTTGCTTAGGGGCTACCAATTGTTCTGGCACAATTTCTTTTTCCGGCGTAGGAAGTATTGGATTTGTTGTTGCTGGATCGCTAGTAAAATGCCAATCTTTAGGAGAAGAAACTGTAGGAACTACCACGTTCCTTTTTTCATGATACGCTATACTATTATCCTTAGGATATACTACATTATAATCTTTAGTAGATACTACGCTAGTTTCCTCAGGGTATACTACTGTTTTCCCATTATATTCTGTGATGCGTTCGTTTGTATATTCTGTGATGCCTTCGTCTGTGCCTTTTTTTGTAATGGAAATCGAAATATTAAAATGAGACCAAGGTTGCCAAATAAAAAGAAAAATGACAAAGAAAATTCCTAAACAACAACCGATCACTTTTTTTATTCCATATGTTTCTAAACTTTTTTTAGACAATGTTTTTAACCATTGAAAAATAAGTAAGAAATATTTTCCTATCCACTTTCCCAAATCAATGCAACGTTGTATGGACCAAAAAAATAAATTTTTACAATGAATCCAAATATTACTCCAACGTTGTTTGTTTATAATGAATCGACCAGCGGCTGTTAATGTTTTCCATGGACTAAATGTTTCATGAAATGAAGTTTCTAATTTTTGTTCCTGAGTTTGTTGAAGAATATCTTTGACTAGTTTTTCTGTATCATGTAGTCGTTTTTCTAAAAAAATAATTTTTTGTTGTAACTCTTTTTCTTTTTCATCTGCTGTTATTCGTTTTGTTTTTACCTTTTGCTCGCTATTCGCCATTGTACAAATTCCTTGTATTATTCACTTCTGATTGTCTTTTATATTTTCAGTGTCATGCAACTCTACGGATTTGTGAGACTATCAAATTATATGGATTTTATTTATTCTTCTTCTGGCTTAGAAATGCCGTATTTATCCATTTTTTTATATAGGTTACTCCTCTGTATATTTAAATTTTTTGCAGTTTTCATCATATTCCAAGAATTTTCTTCTAATTTTTTTAATAAATATAATTTTTCTGCTTGATTTTTAAAATCTTCATATGTTTGAGCTAAAAAAACATCTTCATATTCATTGTTAGGAGAAAAAGTTGTGCTTTTGTGCAATTCTTTTTCAATATCTTTATCAGTGATTTCATGTCCATCGCTTAAAATTAAAACTCGTGTAACTAATTTTTGCAATTCTCGAACATTGCCAGGCCAAGAATAATGTAGCAACACTTCTTCTGCTTTTTTAGAAAATGTTTTTCTTACAATGCCATGTTTTTGAGAATCATAAGATAAAAAATAATCAGCCAATAATAAAACATCAGATTCTCTATCTCGTAAAGCAGGAAGTTCTATAGACATTTCATTTAGGCGATGGTATAAATCTTCTCGAAAATTTCCTTCTTGGCACTCTTTTTGCAAATCTTTATTGGTAGCAGCAATCACTCGTATATCTAACGAAATATTGTTATTAGATCCTACTCGAGAACAACAATTAGATTCTAGCACACGTAAAATTTTTGCTTGGGCAGTTAGACTCATATCTCCAATTTCATCTAAAAAAATCGTTCCTTTTTGGGCTTCTTCAAATTTCCCTTTTCGATCTTCCAAAGCACCTGTAAAAGCACCTTTCACATGACCAAATAAATGGCTTTCAATCAAAGTATCTGGAATAGCAGCACAATTAATCGCAATAAAAGGACCTTGACTGCGCATGGAATGATGGTGGATATATTGACTGATCAATTCTTTGCCAGTCCCAGTTTCTCCTGTGATTAAAACTCGAACTTCCAATGGTGCAATTCGATCTAATTTTTGCATCATAGATTGAATGGCTGTACTATTGCCAATAATTTGTATTTTTTGATGCAAAATCCGTTTTAAATTTTGATTTTCTAAACGTTTTTGTCGACATTCTAAAGCATTTTTTGTTGTGATGCACACTCTATGGAAATCTAGTGGTTTTTCTAAAAAATCAAATGCTCCTTTTTTTGTGCCTTCCACAGCATCTGCAATACCAGCTACGCCAGAAATCATAATGACTTCCATATCAGGATATTTTTTTTTTACAATTTCTAATAATTCTAATCCGCACATTCCAGGTGGCATTTTATTGTCTAATAACATCACATCAATAGTGTGTTCTGAAAGTTGACGTAAAGCATCTTTGGCATTTTCAGCTTGGATAACTTGGTACGCTTCTCCCAATAAAATCATTTCTAATGTGTCTCTAATATCTGGATCATCATCTACTATTAAAATAGTGCTCATGGAAACGTTCTCCGAATAGACTTCTTCTTATTTCTGCGTTTCTGAAAGCCATCCTTCTAAGATTTCAACATCTTCTTTAACAGTTTCAAATTCTGCTGATGTTTTACAAAAAACAATTAATTCTTGTAAAGGTTGAATTTGTTCTTTTGATTCTAAGAACGTTTTTAAACGACAACGTATAGCCTCAATCGTATTTTCTGGTGCCATAAATTTTCGTTCCACAGCCCATTTATATAATGTTTCAATGGATTGTAACAATTTAGGTGGTACTCCACTTCCTAAAACAATGATGCATTGTTCTGCTGTCAATTCTTGTGAAATTACAGTACCTTCTCCCACTTTCAAAGTATGAGCTAATTTGATACGATATTCTTTGTTTGATTCCAATTCTTGAAATTCTTCGTACGTAATTAGCTTAGCTGCTAAGAAAGGGATAGGTTTTTCTTGAGAATTATTCCAATCTTTGATAGTGTTGCAAATCATTTCCCATTGTTCAATAGGAAGTTTTCCTATATCTGCCAATAAATAATTTAAAAATACGAGCAAAGCATCTTTTTGGACTTCTTTTCCTAAAATTTTCCAAGCATCTCGAATTTCTTCAGGTGCTTCTAAAATCATGCCAGAATTCATTTCTAGCAACTTTTCTAAACATGTTTGTTGGCGTGCAACCCAATATACTCCAGGTAAACATAAAGGCAATCGTTCTTCAGGAACTAAAATTCCAGCTTGTTTAATGCCAATAATAACGCCTGGCTTTTGATCAGGTGCTAATTTTAATATGATTTTATGATCTCTGTCAAGCAATCCACATGGTTTTTCACCTAAACAAGGAATATGAATATAAGGTCGCAATATTCTCGCTAAATTACACAATTTTTCTAAATATTTATATTCTTCATTTCGTGACAATTCTTCTAACCAGCGTCGAAGAGCATTATAAATAGGAAGAATAGGAGGTTTTGGTACTTTTTCACCATATTGGATGAATAAAAATAAATCTTTTACTGCTTGAAAATCCTCTGGTCGTGGTTGTAATTTTCCAATACCAACTAAATGGTACACTTCTTGTAAAAAAGGTGGCACAGGACCTGCTGAAATGCTGGCTTTGCCTGTCAATAACTCTTCCCAAACATTGTCTTTAGGAATATAGCAAGAAATTGTTGGTTTGCTATAGATTGTTTCATGTAAAGGAACAGTAGCAGAAAAATCATAGCCCGTTGTTTTAGATACTTTATCTAAACGAAAACCAAATGTATCAAATCGATCCAATAAGTACACTTCTTCTTTTTTATAACCACTTTGAGAAAAACAATATAGCATATCGCATAAAAACGATAAACCTGTTTTTGTAAATTCACGTTCCAATACATCACGCTGTAGCCAAGTTTGAAAGACACGTTTTAAATCAGCTGGTAATTTATTTGCTAATTCTTTTAATTTATCGATGTCATTAGGTAGTTTATCCATCACCTCTTTTGCAGTAATTCGCATAGGTTGGTTATTCCATAATAAACTTTGTACGCCTAGAATAGCAACAGCTTTTTTTTCTGATCCTGTCACTGCAAAAATTTCACGATACATTTCATTGCCATCAGGTTTAGGCATACCTAAAGAAATATAAGGGACTCCTACCAATACAGATTCACCTTGCTGTTCTTGAATATTCCATTCAATATGTTCAATGTCCCAACGAGGAGTATTTTCAGAAAATACAAAAGATAATGCAACTTTATTATGTTGCACTTGACCTTTGACATCTTGAATAAAGAAGGCATTGCGAATTAATTTTGTTCGCAGTAATTTATTTTTTTCTGTGCACTCTAAATTACCAATTTCTAATTGATAAAATGTGTCTAATAAATCAGTTGCATTGTGAGATAGAGTAAAATATTCATTGGCTTTTTGCCATTCTTTTGATAAAATCACTTTTTTTAGTTGCTTATCAGAAGATAATAAATCTGTAAACAATAAACTTTGTGCATAGCTGGGATCTTTAGAAGATTCTAAATTTTTTTCAAACAAAAATACATTCTTAACATAATTTAGCCATTGAGATTCATCTTTGACATCTAAATATTTAGACAATTCCAATAAAGCAGAATGACGTGCCAATAATTGAGATTTCCGTTCTTCAGATAAATACATGATTCCCCCTTAATGAGTTCTTACCTCTAATTCCTTTTGAAATTTCGTTGCCTCTGCGAGGATAGTATTTGATACTTTAGAATCTTTTAATTTTATTTCAAAATTTAAATATTTTCTTTCATCTGAGGCAGTCCAAAGATTGTTTTTAATCAAATGCAAACGATATTCAGAAAGAGAATCTAATAATTTTTCACTACTTACTGCATCTTGTAGTTCTGCCTTTGTTTCTGTTTTTTCTTTCTTTAATGTGTCTTGAAATGCTGATTCCATTTCTTCTTCAAAAGATTCTATTTCTGTTTTTTTTGTTTGTTTTTTAGTTGGGATATAACCTTCGTCTTCCTCTTGATCACTGAAATATTCTTCTGCTTTGCTCAACCAATCACTATCTTTTTGAAATTGTGCATTTTGATGATCAAAATAATTTTGATAAAATTCTGCATTTTTTTTGATCAATTCTTGATTTGTTTTACTTAAGGTTTCATTGGTTTTGAGCATCTTTTGTAATTCTTTAACAAGAGAATTACCTTTAGAACGTAACTCTTTGTTTTGTTCTAGTAAATTTACATTTTCTTTTTCTAAATTTGTATGTTGTGTTTGCAAGTCTATTTTTTCTTTTTCTAAATTTTGAACTTTTGTTTCTAAATGGGTACATTTTGGTTCTAGCAAACTACATCCATTACAAAATAGGATAACAACGCAAACCAATATAAAATATCTCATTAGAAACTCCTAATCTTTGGCTAAAGTATAATTTTCATTCTGCATTAAAGTTCGGTCTACATATCGATGGATCATTAATTCTTTTTTCTGAGAGTCTACATAAAATTCTGTTTCCACTACAGTATCACCACGATATTGTACAGCAGTAAGTTGCTTTAAATTCATAAACAGCCCAATGGTGCAAGAAAATAAAGCTCCATCTTCTTCAAAAATTCCTACTCGACCTTTGTCTGTAAAAAACCAAAAAGAAACATCGTCACAAACAATAGGATCAGGCTTAAAAAAGGTTTGAATTTTTTGTAAAGAATTTTGTAGATCATTGCGACAATCTAAAACTTGGTCTCCTGTTTTTAATTGTTGCAATAATTCTAATGTTGCCAACATTTCTGACTCTGCTTTTTTCATAGTCTGAACAGCAGCTCCTACAGGAGATCCTGAAGGTGTATTTTTGGCTTGTTCTATTTTTTGCGACTCTTCCTCAGCAGATAAACGATGATCTGCTCTAGGTTGAAGGAATTCTTCTTCTGATTTCTGTATTTCTACATGGGAAGCACAAGAAACAAAACAAAACATCAAAACACAACAAAATATATAAGAAATCATTGGACGCATTTCAAACCCTCCTAAGAATTTTACCATTCTTCGTTATCAATATCACCCCAATCTTCTCTCTCACCGTCGTCTTCATCGCCTTCGTCTTCGTCGCTTTCATATTCGTAGCTATCTTCATCGTCATCAAATTTTACGCTTCCTTCCTCGCTATCGTTATCTTTTTCAGTCTCTGTTGTTTTCTGTTTTTTTGACGTACTAGGTCTGCGAGCACTTAATGTAAAATCTTCTCTAACAGTACGCTTTCGCGAAGCAATTTTTTGATGTTCTAATATAGGTTCTCGAGTAGTACCTGCAAAATATAATTTCATATTTGAAGAAGTATACATGATTTTTTGCACTGCTAAGTCTAAAGGATTATTCCCTAAATTTTCTTCTCCTGATTTTGTATATGCAATCGTTCTACCATGTTCTCCTACATATCCAATCATAATGTCATTGATATCTTGGATAGTATAATAATGGCGTAATTCACCATTAGGGCGTTCATATTTATATTTATAAACAAATCCGAGACAGCGTCCTTGGTCCATGATTTCATACGAAGCTACTTTTATTGGTTTTGTATTGGCTTTATATTCATAAGATTTTTTTTCAGCTGTTTGACCACAACTTATGCACAAACATACTACAAAAAAAATATAAAACAATCTTTTCATAATCAATTGACTAAGAACTCAAATGGAGTCTAGTCCCTCCTTTTTGATGGTTGAAATTTATAAAAAGGAACAATCAAATGCATATATTTATTTGTTTTATTATACAATACAAAATATGAATTGCTAGTTAAAAATAGAATGCTTTTTAAAAGATTGGACTAACAAGGGAGTTTTCCCTTGTTAGAAAAAATTTAGGCAAGAATACTTTGATGGACTTGGCGTTCATAAAGGTGTCGATATAAGTCATTTGTTTTTATCAATTCTTTATGGGAGTCAAATCCAATGAGACGCCCTTCATCTAATACCACAATTTTATCGACATTTTCAATTGTAGAAAAACGATGTGCAATGATAAATGTTGTTCTATCTTTTGTAAATGTTTCTAAAGCGTCTAAAATATATGATTCGCTTTCTGCATCTAAATTTGCCATAGCTTCGTCTAAAATCAAGATTTCTGGTTGTTTGTACATAGCTCGAGCTAAAGAAATACGATGTTTTTGTCCGCCTGAAAGATCAATTCCATTTGCACCATACAATGTATTATATTGATTCGACAAATCTTTAATAAAAGAATGTGCATATGCAGATTCTGCAGCTTGTATAATGTTGGCCAAATCATTGATTTCTGTATTGGCTGCAATATTATTTGCAATTGTATCGTTGAATAAAAAGGCTTCTTGTGTAACAAGACCAATATGAGAACGCAAAGAATCTAGACTTATTTCTGCAATATTATGGTCATCTATTAAAATTTTTCCAGAATCTAAATCATAAAAGCGAGGGATTAAGGAAATCAATGTAGTTTTTCCAGCACCAGAGCGACCTACTAAGGCAATTTTTTCTCCTTTTTTTACTGTGAATGTTACATCTTTTAAAATAGGTTTATTTGGTTCATAGGAAAAACAAACATGGTCAAAAGAAATTTGATTAGAAATCACTTGCAAATCATATGCATTGCTTGCTTTTAAATTTTCTGGTTCGCGATCCATAAGTTCAAAAACTCGTTCTCCGCCAGCAATGGAAGTGGCAATTGTATTGTTTAAATCTGCTAATTTTCGAATAGGATCAAACATAGTTCCTAAAGCAGCATAAAAAGCACAAAATTCGCCTGTAGTTAAATAACCTTCTATCACTAAATTTGCTGAAAAACCAAGAATCAACACACCTGCAGCCACTATTAATGTCTCCATAATAGGACTTGTAGCAGAATCTGCAACCACAACTTTTAATTGATACTTCAATAATTTTTTATTTTCTTGTGCAAATTTTTCTTGGAGAGCATCTTCCATTTGATACGACTTCACTACTTTAATTCCACCAAATGCTTCTTGTAAAAAAGACATAATGTTGGCACGTTTTTGTAATGTTTTTTTAGCTCCTCGTTTGACCTTTTTTCCTAATGTACGCAGACAGACTGCTGCTAAAGGAAATACAACAAAAGTAAAAATTGTCAACTTCCAATTGATCAAAGCTGCAAGAATGATCGAAGCAAGTGCTTTTAAAGGTTCTCGAATGGCTTTCCCAAATAAACTTTTTACACCATTCGCCATAGACGGAATGTCATTCACAAACCGAGAAGCAATTTCGCCCATTCCCTCTCTGGAAAAATAACTGGTTGGTAGACGTTCCACTCGTGCAAAAAGTTGATTGGATACATCAATCATCACTCTATTCGTTACATATCCTGTTAAATATTCTTGAAAAAAGCGAATCATATTTTTTAAAGCAATCAAAACTAATGCTATGATCATAACGTACCATAATGTTGTATAGGGAGACTGTAAGACATGTGTTTCAATCAATGTTTTGATGGAAATTCCAAATTCTCCCAGCATATCTAACTTCTTTAAAATAGTTTTTTGACCTTCTGGATTAAATAAAATATCTCCTAATGGATTAATCATAGAAAGTGAGGCAAAATGCAATAAAGAAATCAAAAAAGATAAAAGAATACAAATTATGATAAGTTTTAAATATTTTTTTGTATACCCTAAAAGGCGGAAATAGATTTTAAAATTCATTTTTTCTAGTTTTTTTCGTTTCACGGAATGCTCCCAAAAATAATATATTTTTATACTTTTTTTAATATAACTTTCTAAGAAAAAAAATACAATAAAAAAAAAAGTTGTATTTGCAAAACATCTGCAAATACAACTTTTTTATGAAGGAGTGAAACTCATGTTAACAAACTCTGAGGGCTCCTGTTGGGCAGAACATTGCACATGTCGGATTTCCATTGCATAAATCGCATTTTGCAATTCTATTTTCTACTTGATCTTTTGTGATGTTGCCAAAAGGACAAGCAACAATGCATTGGTTGCAGTGAATGCATTTTTCTTGGTCAATGTCAATGATTCCCAATTCTTCATTTTTGTGAAGTGCTTTTGTAGGACAAACTTTTACACATGCTGGATCTTCACATTGCAAACAAACAACAGGAATACCATGATTTTCTGATGTTCTATGAGGTGTGATTCTTGGTTTAGTGTTAGTATGTCCTTTTGCATACTGTGAAAAGGCACATGCTAATTGACATGTATTGCAAGCAATACATTTACTTGTTTCCACATACATTTTTTTCATGATGTTTTAACTCCTTAAAGTTATACATATTCTTTGTGTTGAAAACAAAACAAAGGAAAAGTTAAAATGCATATATTTGCAGAAAAAATTAAACAAATAGATGTTTCAAAAAAATGCAAACAAATATCATATGAATAATTGATTTTGCAATGTTTGCATTTATTTATTAATAGGAATTTTAAGAATGATCTTGCGATGTTTACAGTTTTAAAGACTCCTATTATAGTATTAATACAAATAGTATTAATACAAAAAAAACCTATATTATTTTTCTAACATAGAAAAAGTATATTAATTCTCTTTTAATACATCGAAGAAGGCAACCAATACAATAGGGTAAATAATAAATAACATGAGTAACACTAAAAGAAATATTATAAATAAAAATATTGTTAGAAAAGAAAATATCATTCCTATGAACATAGAAAATAAATAGAAACTCAAAACAATAACAAAATAGAATATGGGGATAGAAATGGTATATTTATAATTTCCAGATAGTATTTTGGAAGTTTTTTTCATGGCTTGCCAAGGTGAAATATTATTATCTTCCATCAAAGAAAAAATAGAGATAGTATATTTGATGTATACCATGTTATCAATAACAGTAGCTAATAATGTACAAATAATGAAACTTATCGTTAAAAAAATACTAGGATTCGCAGACTTCAACCAAAAAATAAGGCCAGATGGAATAAATAAAAAGAATGTCCACATACATAATAAAACTATATATAAAATATTCCAAGTAAGAAATCTTCTAAATTGTGTAAACGGAACAAATAATTGAGAAAATACACAACAATTTGAATAATAAATAGTATAACAATAAGAGTATACTCCATTCATTATAAATAATTGTAGCAATAGCAATAATATAGAACCAATGATTAATGTTATAGGAGATACCATACTTATTTTTTGTATAATATAAGAACTTCCTACCATGATTGCGAACAAAAAAAACATATGAACAAAATATATTAGCCAATTTCCTTTCATAGATTGCTTTACTATTGTAAACAATGTCCATGTATTAGCAATCACATTGCCTTGTAATTGGTTATTTTCTTTATTTTTTTTGAAAAAGCCTGCGTTCTTGGGAGAATGACCTTGGTATTTGCTATACGCCTCCGCACGTGCACGATAATCTGTTACACAAGGCTCTTCTTTGTCGTTGGTAGCAATGAAAATATTATTGCAATGAGAACATAAAACGCCTTCTTGTGCTATGGATTGAGGCAATTTACAGATATTGTGGCAAAAAGGACATTCATTCAAAAATTCATTTTTTAATGTTTTGCTTTGTTCAGCAAGTGTAGGATTAAACGTATTGTATACTGGTTGATCGTTAGGGATGGAAATATTAGTAAAACATTGTTGACAAGCAATGCGTGAACCTTGCTGTCTTGTAGACACAACAAAATGTGTTTGGCATGAAGGACATTTCCCCCAAATTTGTTTCATTACTTTCTCCTTTATATTTTTTCTTATAGTAGAGAGACTTCAAAGACTGTTTTTATATATTAGTTCTAATTCACTCTTATTTGCAAGTATTGTAGACTATAATTCATTGACCTTACAATATTTTCCGTTCCTACAAACCAAGCAGTTGGTAACCCATTACATTATTTTTCTAATATAGCCAATATTTATCTAATACAGAAAATCTAGCCTATTTGCTAATAATAGAGAATATTTGCTAATACAGAAAACCTATATTAATTTTCTTTTAATACATCGAATAGGGCAACCAATACAATAGGATAAACAATAAAAAACTTTATCATTCCCAACAACATTATTAAAAAAATTAACAGTGCTAGAACATTAACTAGAATTCCTAGAAAATAGAATATGGCTAAAAGCAAAATCAAAGCAAAATAGAACATTGGAATAGAAAGAAGATATTTATAATTACCTGGAATTATTTTGGAAATTTTTTTCATGGCTTGCCAAGGTGAAATATTTTTATCCTCCATCAAATAAAAAATAGATAGAGTATATTTGATGAATATCATGCCAAAAATAGCAATAGAACATACTATACAAACAACTAAACTTATTATTAAAAAAATACTGAAATTTCTAGAATTCAACCAAAAAATAAGATAAGGTGGTAAAAATAAGAATACTCCCCAACAAAATAAAAAAAATCCAAACAAAATATTCCAAGTCAAAAATCGCGTAAATTGTGTAAGAGGAGTAAAAAATTGAGAAAATACACAACGATTTGAGTGATAAATAGTATAACAGTAAGAGTTCATACCACTCGACATAAATGCGTTCAATAATATACTCATAATACCACCAATAACAGCGAGTATAAGTGGCCCCATACTTATACCTTCTATGATACCAGAAATTACTCCTGTTATTACTCCCCATCCAATCATATGAAAAGAATATACTACCCAATTCCCTTTCATAGATTGCAATGCGATTTTCACTAATGTCCAAGTGTTGGTCATCACATTACCTTGTAATTGATTATTTTTTTTATTTCTTTTAAGATAGCCTGCGAGATCTTGAGTTTGTCGATTGCTATACGACTGAGCATACGTGTGATAATCTGTTACACAAGGGTCTTCTTTATCACTGGAAGCAATAAAAATATTATTGCAAGAAAAGCATAAAACACCTTCTTGTGCCATAGATTGAGGTAATTTATAGATATTTTGGCAAAAAGGACATTCATTAAAAAATTCATCTTTTAACTGTCTATTTTTATTGACAAGTTTAGTATTAAACTTATTAAATTTTGGTTGTGTACTTGGAATTGAAATATTTGTAAAACATTGTTCACAATGAATTCGTTCGCCTTGGTGTTTTGTAGACACAAGAAAATGTGTTTGGCATGCGGGACATTGCACCCAAATTTTTTTCATTTTTTTCTCCTTTAGATTCCTTTTATACTACGAAAAAAGTATTTTATTCCTCTTTTTTTAATACATCATATAAAGAAACGAATACAATAGGATAAACCATTAATGTCCTTAGGAATACAATAACCCATATTAACATAGCTAACAGTGCTAGAAAAAAAGATATCCTACCTATTCCTATAAAGATTAAGAATAAAATCAAAAAAATAAAAAAATAGAACATTGGAATAGCAAGGAGATATTTATAATTCCCTGATATTATTTCGGAATTTTTTTTCATGGCTTGCCAAGGCGAAATATTATTATCCTCTATCAAACAAAAAATAGATTGAGTATATTTAATAAATATCATGCTAAAAATAATACAAGAACATAGTATACAAACAACTAAACTTATTACTAAAAAAATACTGAAATTCTTAGAATTCAAATAGTAAATAAAATAAGGTGGTATAGATAAGAATAGTCCCCAACTAATCAAAAAACCTCCAACTAAAATATTCCAAGTAAGAAATCTTGTAAATTGACTGTATGGTGCAAAGAATTTAGAAAATACGCAACTATTTGAGTAATAAAGATTATGACAATAAAATCGTATACCATTCGATATAAATAAGTTTATCAATATCAATGATATAGCACCAATAACGAATGTTATAGGTGCTATCCTCATTATAGCTTTTATGATATAAGAAATTCCTGATATTGTTGAAGATGCTAATGACATATGAATAAGATATGTCATCCAATTTCCTTCCATAGATTGCTTTGCTATTTTAAATAATGTCCAAGTGTTGGCAATCACATTGCCTTGCAATTGGTTATTTTTTTTATTTCTTTTAAGATAGCCTGCAAGATCTTGAGTATGGCGAGTATTATACGACTGAGCGTATGTGTGATAATCTGTTACGCAAGGGTCTTCTTTGTCGCTAGAAGCAATAAAAATATTATTGCAAGAAAAACATAAAACACCTTCTTGTGCCATAGTTTGAGGCAATTTATAGATATTTTGGCAAAAAGGACATTCATTAAAAAATTCATCTTGCAACTGTCTATTTTTATTGACAAGTTTAGTATTAAACTTATTAAATTTTGGTTGTGTACTTGGAATTGAAATATTTGTAAAACATTGTTCACAATGAATGCGTTCGCCTTGGTGTTTTGTAGACACGAGAAAATGTGTTTGGCATGCAGGACATTGCACCCAAATTTGTTTCATTTTTTCCTCCTTTATATATTTTCTTCTGGTGGTAAGAGTTCAAAGGCTGTTTTTGTATATTGGCTTTTCAAATTACCTCCTGTTTGGTCGCATTCATCACATGGAACCTTTTTAGTCCCTTTACATGTAGGGCATTCTGAGAAGCTTCCTATTCCATTGCATTCTGGACAATCAATCTTTTGATTATCTTTTACTACTTTTCCAGTTCCATTGCATTCTTCACAAGAAAAAGTATGAGTATTTCTACATTCTGTACAAGGGATGGTACCAGCACCAAGGCATTCGGGACATTCTCTTAAAGAATGCAAAATAGGATTCCAAGGATTTTTTATATTAGGAATAGTATATAGAAGAAGGATAGGATCTTTTTTCCATACTATATCTCTTTGTTGAGAACCAGGAATAGAACATTTTCCTTTCCATGTTTTATAGAGATTTTTTGCTTGAAAAAATTCTTTTTCTTGGATATGATCCATTATTTTTTCAAATGTTTTTTTCTGTTGTTCTACCATAGGTGAGCGAACTTTTTCAACAGTTTTAGATTTAATGTTACTTTTGAGAATATCTGTGCCACCTACAATTTTTCCATCTATGATAAAGGAAAAATAGATAGTATCTGCTGTTTCTTTATTGATAATCCCTTGAATAGTTCTTCCATCATATAGTTGAATTTTATGTTGTGTAATGATTTCTGTTTCTTGGGGACGAAAATTTCGATGAAACCAATATGCTAAAATATGAGAAGACATTTTTTCATACAATGTTTTTTCTTGTTTTCTTTGGATCTCTCTTAAAGTTCTTCGAATAGTTTTTTCTTGTTGTTCAAAACTTTTTTTATTGGTAGGAAAATTCCATATATCTTTTAATTTTTTTTGTATATTTTTATTTGGGTACACTAACCAAAACCAATATGCTTCATATTTTTTAGGATCTTCATTAAGGTTTTGTAACATTTTATATTCTGGACTCTCTATTATATACTCTTTAAAGATTTCTATTTCATATAGACTTTTCTTTATAGCAAGGGATACCCCTGTAAAATTTTTTTCATGTGTTTCCTGGTCTATATCTAAATTTTCTAGCAAGTGTTCATAGATTATTTTTTGTTCTTCGCCAAATTCAATTTCTTTTTCATATTCTGTTTTCATATTTTTGTATACATCGCCTGTCCTTGGATACATTTCAAAAAGTTCGAATTTCTTGTTTTCATTATCTATCCAAGATAATCTGTTTAACACCTCTGTTTTAACTTGTTCATATTCTTTTGACCAGAAGGGAGCCCATTTGTCAGAAAATTTTTGTATCAATTCTTGCTGTTGTTTTATACGAAGTTCTTCTAGTTTTTGTTCTTTAGAATCTTGATTTGTTTGTTGTAATGCTTGTATTTTTTTTGTAATTTCCTCGTCACTGCACCATTGATAGATACTTTTATCATAAAGAGATAAAAATTCACCATGTAAAGGTATGTTTTCTTCGCGAGGATATCTAAAATTTACTAAACTTTCCTGTGCTGTTTGATACAATTCCAATGCTTTTTCAAAATCTTCTTCTTCAGCATACATATCACCCCATAATATATAAACAGGAGTATATTGTCGATTTGTTTTTAAAAGTTCTTGTATAGCATTATGAGCATGTTCTTTATCTCCTATTGCATGATAGATATACGCATTGCTAAACATGATTTCTGATAAAAGTTGATTTGATAATCGCACAACTCTATATAGAGAGGCTTCTTTATATTTTTCTAAAGCTTCCAAATAATTTTTTTGATGCTTTGCCTGGTCTGCCAGAACTTTTAATTCTTTTCCTGCGGAATCATTAGTATATTTTTTTTGTTCTTCCACTGTGTCTATAGGTTCGTCCCATGTATCCTGTGGATCAGAATATAATGAAGGATCATCCATTACCACTTGCCTTTGAGGATTTTTCTTTGTAGAGAAAATGGAGAAAATATCCATCATCTGATCCATTCTTAAAGGTGAAAATGCTAAGTTCACAATAGAAACAATCAAAATAAAGGCAATATAAAAAAGACCTACTTTTACAACAAAGGATAGTCTTTTTTCTGTATTCTCAGAAATTTCGAATGATTCATTTCGATAAGGCATAGGATGTAATCCAGTTAAATTGTGAAAATGAAAATCCTCTTCTACTTTTTCTTCTGGAGTTGTGCTAATAGTATCTTTCATTGGCTCTTTAAAATCTAAGGAGCCTAAATTTGCTTTAAGATTTGGATTTATTCTAGGTAAAGCTACAGTAGCACTCTCTTCGACGTCATCAAAATGGAGTTTATTGGATGCATTTAAATATTCATTGGAAGTACTAGGAGATACATTGGAAGCACTAGAGTATGTATTGGGTGTACTAGGAGCTACATTGGAAGCACTAGAGTATGTATTGGGTGTACTAGGATATTCATTCGATGGACTAGAATATGCACTGGTTGGACTAGGATATTCATTCGATGGACTAGAATATGCACTGGTTGAACTAGGATATGCATTCGATGGACTAGAATATGCACTGGTTGGACTAGGATATTCATTCGATGGACTAGAATATGCACTGGTTGGACTAGGATATTCATTCGATGGACTAGAATATGCACTAGATGGACTAGATGCATGCGATGGACTAGATGCATGCGATGGACTAGGATATTCATTCGATGGACTAGAATATGCACTGGTTGGACTAGGATATGCATTCGATGGACTAGGATAGTCAAAAGAGGAAATGGGAGAAGGTTCTGGGATACTAGATAGTAATTTTTCTTGTTCTTGAAAAGGATCTGGCAAATTTGGATTATCGTATGAGGCAATTCTTGCTAAGGGATTTGTATCAAAAAGTATCGAGTCTTTATGGACTGGCACTACTTGTTGCGTAGAGTTTGTCACATATTTTTGTGTTTTGATACGATCCCATGGCACATCAGCATCTGATGTTGTAAACTTAGGAATATACATTGGTAGAGTACATCGAGGACAAGAAGCTTCTCGATTCGTATATTTTTGTGCAATAACAATTTTCTTGCCACATTCGCAGAGAAGTTTCATTTTTTGTTCTTGCGAAAAATATACAAGTTGATTGCAATAAGGACATCTTACATCTTTGTAAGGATATTGTGCTTGCACAATTTCTGAACAATTTGGACAAAAGACTTGAACATTTTGCATAAATATTTAGGCGAAATTTATTTAATGCCCCCTCCATAGTTGTTTCACTTTATAGATCTTGCTGTTTTAATATCTCTAGAAGTATTATAAATATGATGGGATTATTTTTTATAAAGAAATAATTCATGAATTTTTCAAATATTTCTTGTATAGGACGTTCACAAAATTCTTGGAATAATATTTCTTCCCATTGTATAGGAATTTGATGGTGAAAAATTTCTAAAACATCTTCATGGCATAAAGTGTAAAATTTTTTTAATGTTGAGGTAAAATCTAAAAATAAAGGAATGGTAATATATGCTTTATTTTGTGGGATAGCAAAATATAATTGTTTTGTTTCATTTTCAATTTGATCAAGAAGTTCATGAGGCTTTGGGTTTGTTTTTTTTCTTGTTTTTTTAAAATTAAAGTATTTTGACATTGTATCCAGTGCTTTTTCCCAAAGAATTTCCCATAACACATGGCTTGTATTTTTTTTACATCGTTCTTGAATAATGATTGTTAACACAGAATATATATTTTCTTTATATTCTTCATTATCCGAACATTGTATTTTTTGAATGAGCAATTCTTGCCATGTTTGTAAATATTCATCCAAACATAATTTATCAACGATTTGAGAAAAAAGATTTTCATTTTCAAATGTTAGCCCTAAATCCTCCATTGTCATAAGAAGATGAACTAAAGGAAATCGAAGAAAAGGGAGATCTTTTACGATATTTTTTAATTTAGATTTTTCTGCATTTGATTTTTTCAGAAGTTTTGTTTTCATTTGTGTTGTTTTTGTTTCTTTTTTTACGATTTTTTTCGTACGTATTTTCTCCCCTATTTCTTTGGTATCTTCTATTTGTTCTTCTTGTTGACTTTCTTTTTTATTAATAGCTTGGACAATGGGCTCTTCTTTCTTTTTTAGAGGCATTCTATTCACCTTTATGATATGGAGTTCAATGAATATATTATTGCTATTTATTTAAATGTTTTAGCATAATTAAAACTTGATTCTAAAGCACATTTTTTGTATTATAAAACAAAATATTGTTGATTGCTAGTTTTTTTTAAATTCTTGTTTTTTATTTTAGAAGTTTTTTTGTACAGTGAGAGTGTTCTAAAATAAAAAAAATTTGTACAATATAAATATTCTAAAATGCAGGAAAATGACCATGAAATATTTGATAATTTTCTGTTGTTGCTGTTTGCTAGGATGCGCTACCAATTCTTTATCTACACCAAATTATAGTGATTTTGTAGATAAACAAGAACATTCATTAAAAAATTTGAAAATTGGTGTTGTAGAAAATATTTATCAAAGTCAAAAGGATTCTTTTGAAGAACAGAATGTTTCTTTTGATTGGGAAACACGCCTAGATGAAAATTTTCATTTATATGAATTCTTAAAAAATTCTAAGTTATTCCAAGAAGTACAGTATAAACCTGTCTTTCAAGTAGGAGAAGTAAATTATATCTTTTCTTGTAATGTAGATTGTATTCGTACTACGAAACTTAAGCGAGGAATATTTATGATAAATTTAATTACACTAGGAATTGGATTTTTATTAGGACTTCCTCATGTAGATACATCTGGCTTCTATGTATTAGAATCTATTGTACAGGATGGGAAAAAAGAAAACTTTCCTATTATTTCAGGCAGTTTAGTAGAAAATTATCGTGATTGGTATTTTGACAATATATATTTTAAACCTATCTTTTATGATGCAAATTCTTTACAACCTTTATTTCAACAAGTATTATTTGATTTTTTGAGAGCATCTCATGAATTATAATTTATATTTTTTTATATGCATTTGTTGTCTTCTTTGCAGTTGTGGCACATTTAATCAAAATTATGAACAAGGTATGAAATATGTATACCAAGATTCATCTCTTTCAGAGTCTGATTTCAAGAACGGCTTAGAGGCTTTTGATAAGGAGATGCAAGATGCAAAACTAAAAATAGTAGATGCAGATATTTCTATTCGTGACCAATATTCTATGATCATTGCATTATCTTGGATTGGAAAAGCAAAATTATACCAACGAATGAACAAAATTGTAGAAATGGAATTTGCTTGTTGGGAAGCCATAAAAGTCGCCGAAGAAATGGTTAGAAAACATATTCAAACACAAAAGTTAGGACCATTTGGAACATACAATGTATACTTTCGAAGAGAAAAAATTCGGCGATATGCTTTTAATATTTTACATGGACTATACCAAGAACTCGGTGAAAAAGGTTTAATGAATTTAATGCAGTTGCAAATGTCTATGTGTGGTAATTATTTAAATTCAAGATTTTTCCATCTAGCGAAAAGACACATTCATAGTAGAATAAAAGACGTAGTTTGGGAAAAGAATCTATCAGATGACAAAGAAAATATATCCCCTGAATCAATGGTAGTATTCATGACTTTATCGAAAATAACTTATCATATGAGCATTGCTATAAAACACAATGAATTAGAATCACAATATAACGCAACAGATAATGGGATTGTAAAACAGATATTGGCTGATCGCATGCAACGTTTACAAGAAAAGTCGTATTGGCGTAGTGAAATGTACCAACAAAAGATGGATTTCGAAAAACAACGACATAAAAAAGCTAAAATAAATATGCAACATGAATTCCAAACCCCACTATATGCACTCCAAGCAAATTTTAAAAATTTACAATTGTTTCCAGAATTACAACGTTTGCCTTCATACCATCATTTACAAAGCCAAGCCCAAACATTAGACAATTATATCGCACAACATGGTTTTGATCTCCATGTTGCTAAAAACCTAATTCAATTTCGAAAAACACTCGATGATGTAACACAAGAAGCCCAAGAGCAAGCTAAAAAATTACGTACTACAAAACTATCTTTCGATTGACAAAAAAGATTATATTTAAAAATCACGTACTACAAAACTATCTTTTGATTGACGAAGTAGATTATATTTTTTCTTGTAATGTAGAATTGTATTCATACCACGAAACTTAACATAAATATTTTAAAATAAAAAAATTTATACAATATAAGTATTCTAAAACACAGGAAAATGACCATGAAATATTTGATGATTTTCTGTTGTTGCTGTTTGCTAGGATGTGCTACCAATTCTTTATCTACGCCAAATTACAGTGATTTTGTAGATAAACAAGAACAAGCATTAAAAAAATTAAAAATTGGTGTTATAGAAAACATCTATAAAAGCGAAAAGGATTCTTTAGCAGAATGGCATAAGTCTTTTGGTTGGGAAATACGCCCAGATGAAAATGTTCATTTATATGAATTTTTAAAAAATTCTAAGTTATTTCAAAAAGTATATTATAAACCTGTCTTTCAAGTGGGCGAAGTAGATTATATTTTTTCTTGTAATGTAGATTGTATTCATACCACGAAACTTAATCGAGGAATATTTATGACAAACCTAGCAACATTAGGAATTGGATTTTTATTAGGACTTCCTCATGAAAATACATCAGCCTTCTATGTATTAGAATCTACTGTACAAGATGGAAAAAAAGAAAACTTTCCCATTATATCAGGCAGTTTAGTAGAAAATTATCGTGATTGGTATTTTAATAATATATATTATGAACCTACTTTTTATGATGCAAATTCTTTACAACCTTTATTTAAACAAGTCTTATTTGATTTTTTGAGAGCATCTCATGAATTATAATTTATATTTTTTTATATGCATTTGTTGTCTTCTTTGCAGTTGTGGAACATTCAGTCGAAATTATGAACAAGGTATGAAATATGTGCATCAAGATTCATCTCTTTCAGAATCCGATTTTAAGAATGGTCTAAAGGCTTTTAATAAGGCGATTCAAGATGCAGAACTAAAAATATTAGATGCAGATCTTTCAGTTCATGACCAATATTCTATGATTATTTCCTTATCTTGGATAGGAAAAGCAAAATTATATCAACGAATGAATCAAATTGTAGAAATGGAATCAGCTTGTTGGAAAGCCATGAAAGTCGCTGAAGAAATGGTAGGGAAACATATCCAAACACAAAAGTTAGGATCATTTGTAACATACAATGTATATTTCCGAAGAGAAAAAATTCGGAGATATGCCTTTAATATTTTACATGAAATATACCAAAAAGTCGGCGAAAAAGACCTAGTGAGTTTAATGCAGTTGCAAATGTCTATGAGTAGCAATTATTTAAATTCAAAATTTGCTTATGAAGAAGAAAAAAATATTCGTAGATTAGAAAATGCATCTTGGCAAATGAATCTATCTGATGAAAAAGAAAACATATTCCATGGAGCAGTAGTAGTATTAATGACTGTGTCAGAAGCAGCACGTCAAACAAGCATTGCTATACAACAACAACAATTGGAATCCCAATATCACTCTACAGAAAATGTGCATGTGAGACGTGAATTAGCTGATCGTATGCAACGTTTAGAAGAAGAGTCGTATTGGAGTCATGATATGTACATACAAAGGATGGACAAAGAAAGAGAACGACACAAAGAAGCAAAATTAAATATTCAACATGAGTTCCAATCCACATTAGAATATTCACTTCAAGCAAACTTTAAAAATTTACAATTGTCTCCAGAATTAAAACGTTTGCCTTCGTATCATCGTTTACAAAGCCAAGCTCAACAATTAGACAATTATATGGCACAACATGGTTTTGATCTAGATGCTGCCAAAGAATTAGTTCAATTTCGGAAAACACTCGATGATTTGACACGAGAAGCCCAAGAGCAAGCTAAAAAATCACGTTCTATATAAAACTATCTTTTGATAGAGAAATGGATTATACTTTTTTATAATATAGATTATACTACAAGACTCAACAGAGGAATCTTTATTACAAATCTAGTGATACTAGGACTTAGATTTGTAATAAGACTTTCTCTTATAGCAGGCTTTTATATATGAAAATCTATTGTCTAGGACGAGCCTTTCTCATTATCTCTGATAGTTTAGTAGAAAATTATCTGGATAGATATTTTGATACAATATATGTTAAACCTACTTTTTATGATGCAAATTCTTTAAAAACTTTATTTAAACAAGCATTATTTAATTTTTTTAAGAGCATCTCATGAAAAATAATCTATATTTTTTTATATGCATTTGTTGTCTTCTTTGCAGTTGTGCATTCAATCGACATTATGAACGAGGTATGAAATATGTATACCATGATTCCTCTCTTTCAGAATACGATTTTAAGAAAGGCTTAGAGGCTTTTGATAAAGCAATTCAAGATGCAAAAGAAAAAATAGAAGATGCTGATCTTTCTGTTCATGACCGTTATTCTATGATTATTTCTTTATCTTGGATTGAAAAAGCAAAATTATACAAACGAATGAACCAAATTATAGAAATGGAATCTGCTTGCTGGGAAGCCATGAAAGTCGCCGAAGAAATGGTCGGGAAACATATTGAAACTAAAAAGTTAGGATCATTTGTAACATACAATGTATACTTTCGAAGAGAAAAGATTCGAAGATATGCCTTTAATCTTTTACATGAAATATACCAGAAAGTCGGAGAAAAAGATTTAGTAAATTTAATGCAACTACAAATGGCTCTGAGTGGCAATTATTTAACTTCAAGATTTGCCTATGAAGAGCAAAAACAAATTCGTAGAATAGAAGACGCAGCCTGGCAAATGAATCTATCATATGAAAAAGAATATGTATTCCATGTATCTCTTATATTATTAATGTCTTTATTAGTAGCAGCATATCAAACGAACACTGCTATGGAGCAAATGAAATCAGAATCACAATATCGCCCTCTAGGCAGTGGGAGTGTAAAACAGGAATTATCTACTAGAATGAAATATTTACAACAAAGACCGTATTGGAGTAGTGAAATATATAAACAAAGTATAGATTTAGAAAAAAAACGACACCAAGAAGCAAAAATCAATATTCAACATACCTTTCAAACTACACTAGAACATGCACTCCAAAAAAATTTTAAAAATTTAGAATTATCTCCAGAATTGCAACGTTTGCCTTCGTATCATCATTTACAAAGCCAGGCTCAAAAATTAGACAATTACATAGAGCAACATGGTTTTGATCTAGATGCTGCCAAAGAATTAGTTCAATTTCGGAAAACACTCGATGATTTAACACGAGAAGCCCAAGAGCAAGCTAAAAAATCACGTAGGAGAACATAAATGCGTTTTTTCATAGGGTTAGTCTGTTGTATTATCTTTTGTAGTTGCACACTACAACGATCTCGTACACCTTTAACAATACAAATACAAAAGGAATGTTGTACTTTTTTACAAAAGATAGACAACATTCCTTCTTCTTCGTATTTTACTTTGTTTATTCCAGAAAGAACTGTAGAAAAAAAATATATGGAATCGTTTCGAACAATGTTAGAAAAAGAAATAAAATACTGCATAGCTCAGACAAACTTAAAATATCACGAATCTCCAGAAAAAATTTTTTTCCTACCTTCAGATATTATGCCACATGAAGGAAGTGGCAAAGTATTAACTCGTGAATTTTATAATGGTTCTCGACTCGGATGGTTAGGCATGAATGCGTATTGGAAAGTTTGGAACAATATCTTACAGAAAAATAAAACAGATGCTGTTGCTAGTGTACCCCAAGATTTGCAAAAAGATTTATCTGAGCCATTGCCATATATTATTTCCATAGAAGTTGCATATATACGAGAAATTACAGAAACAGAACATGAACATCGCATTCGTTTTGATTTTTTTCACATAGAGAATGAAGAAAAAATAGGAAGCTATGAAGCACCTTTGTTTTTATTGTATCGTTTAACTCCTTAGCACAAAAATATTGTTTGGTATTGTAGACAAAAAATTGCTATAATATACGATAATATATTACAAAAATATATTTGAATGAATTAGGAAAAAATATGGAATTTTTATTAAAAGATTTAGCAAGTGATGATTTAGATTTAGGAACAATTGCCACCAACACATTGATTCAGAAAGGAAGTTCGTGCCTTCCTACATTAGTTCCTTATTTACAAGATTCAAATTGGATTGTTAGATTTCGTGTGGCATCTATTATAGAAAAAATAGGAATTCGAACAGATAAAATATATGAAGCAGTACAACACGCATTGCTAGAAGAAAAAGATGAAGCAGTTCGAAAAAAACTTCTCCAAGCTTTAATAGAATCAGAAATTGAACAAATCGTACCAGCATTTGATCCACAAAATATTCTATCAGGACGAGAGAATGAAGTACAATGGAAAAGTATAGAATGGTTTCCACAGGAAGAGGCAATAGAAATCCAAGATATGCTACGAGAGAGAGAATATACGTTTCGTATCAGAAAAAAAATCTTAAGTCATCCAGAATTGCCCAACTACCAAGAACGATATATTTTTGAAGTACCTTCTGAATTATTTTCATCAGTTTTAGAAGTTTTTAAAGAATATTTTGGTTTGGAAGATGATACAGAATGCATGGGAGAATGTCCAGCTTGTGGCTGTGAATTTAATTCTGGAACACGTTGTCCAGATTGTGGATTAAATTTAGAAAACAATCCATTATATGAATTGTGTAAACATCCCTTTTTCATATTTTTAGCTGAAAATGAATTACTAGAAGATTTTATAAAATAAGACGTGCACAGCACGAAAAATAAGGAGTTCTATTTTGGAACAAGCTACTGTAAAGATAGGAAATCGTGACATTGTATTTGAAACAGGTGAAATCGCAAAACAAGCACACGGTTCCATTGTAGTGAAACATAAAGACACAGTTGTATTAGTTACAGTTGTTGCAGAAGAAAATGATGGCCAAGATTCCGATTTTTTCCCATTGACCGTAGAATATCGCGAAAAAATGGCAGCTGCAGGACGCATTCCTGGTGGTTTTGTCAAACGAGAATCACGTCCTCAAGAACATGAAATTCTTGCAAGCCGGTTGGTTGACCGTTCCATTCGACCTTTATTCCCTGAGGCTTTTTGTTCAGAAACTCAAGTGATGGCAACAGTATTCAGCTATGATCCTGATGCTGATCCAGAACCTCTTGCTATTTTAGGTGCAGCAGCAGCTTTGACAATTTCCGACATCCCTTGGAATGGACCTTTAGGTGGAATTCGTTTAAGCAGAAAAAATAATAGATTTATTGCTTTGCCTACTATGGAAGAAAAAAAAGATGCCACTATGGATCTTGTCATCTCCTGTAGCCAAGAAGGACTTGTCATGCTAGAAGGAGAATCAAAAGAAGTTACAGAAAAAGAAGTTTTAGACGGAATTCTTTTTACTCAAAAGGTACTGCAACCTTTTTTTGACTTTTTAAAAGAATGGCAAACAAAAATAGGAAAACAAAAACGAGAAATCATTGTAGAACCACTTCCCATAGAAATTGCAGAACAAGTGAAAGAATTGGCACAAGAGTATTATCCCAACTCGATTTGTGGTTCTGATAAAAAAACAAGATACACACAATTAACAAAGGCTACCACAACGATTTGTGAAAAACTAGAAGAAGCTTTGGGAGAACAATACGTTGAACTAGAGAAAAAGATTAAATCCCTATTAGAAGAGCAAAAACATACATTTTTTCGACGCTATATAGTGGAAAATAAACAACGTGCCGATGGCAGAACCTTTACACAAGTTCGCCCCATTACTATTAAAACAGGGTGGTTGCCAAGGAATCATGGTTCTGTTTTATTTACACGAGGCGAAACACAAGCCTTAGTAAGTTGCACATTAGGAACTCCTGCTGATGAACAAATTGTAGAAACACTATCTGGTGAAACTCGACAACGATTCATGTTGCATTATAATTTCCCACCTTATAGCGTGGGTGAAGTTCGAGGTGCAAAAAACCCAGGACGTCGAGAAATTGGACATGGTTTTTTAGCGTCACGAGCATTAGAAGAAGTGTTGCCTGCCCCTGAAGACTTTCCTTATACTATTCGCATTATTTCCGATATCACAGAATCAAATGGTTCCTCTTCTATGGCAACTGTATGTGGTGGTTGCTTAGCTTTAATGAATGCAGGCGTTCCCATTCGAAATACAGTGGCAGGAATTGCTATGGGATTGATCCAAGAAAACGATACAACCATTGTTTTGACAGACATCATGGGAGAAGAAGACCATTTGGGAGATATGGATTTTAAAGTTGCAGGAAGTCGAGTAGGGATCACAGCACTACAAATGGACAATAAAATTGGAAGTCTATCTGCAGAAGTTTTAGAACAAGCTTTAGCACAAGCAAAAGAAGCCCGTTTCCATATTTTACAGGAAATGGAAAAAGCACAACCTTCTGTTGCCTCAACTTTATCACCATTTGCCCCAAGAATCAAAATGTTTACAATCAGAAAAGATAGAATTCGTGATCTCATTGGACCTGGTGGCAAAAATATCCAAGAAATTCAAGAAACATTCAATGTAAAAGTGGATGTAGAATCTAACACTGGAAAAGTCAGTATTTTTTGTGCCAATGAAGCACAATTGCAAGAAGCATATGAAAAAATACATTATTTAACAGGCGAACCTGAAGTCGATAAATGCTACCAAGGTGAAGTTGTATCTATAAAACAATTTGGTGCTTTTGTTCGTTTATTCAATAATGTAGAAGGACTTGTCCATATTTCTGAATTTGATACAAAACGAGTGGAAAATGTCACAGATTATGTCCAAGAAGGTGATAAAATCATGGTCAAAGTTTTAGGCGTAGATAGACAAGGGAAAATTCGTTTATCCTATAGGGAGGCATTGAATGTTCCAAAAGAATAAAAGGAATACTCTAGGCTTTACTTTAGTGGAATTACTTGTAGTTATCTTTATCCTTGGATTATTGGCAGGCATTCTTTACCCAGCTGTGCAGGGAATTTATAGTCGTAGTAAAAGTAAAGTGGCTGCAACAGAAATTCAACAATTAGAAGCTGCTATCATTCTATACGAAACAGATTATCGAAACTTTCCACCTACCTATTTAAAAAGTTTAGGATTATCATTTTCTAATGCTACGAATGAAGGAATTGAGTCTCTTGTTTTGACACTATCTAGTCAAAAAAAAGACCTTTCTTATTTTGAATTTAAAGAAGACCATTTAGAAAATACAGATTCTGATATTTCTGTGATTCCTTTAAAAAAATTAACAAATTCCATTTTTAAAACAAACCAGCTTTTAGAATATATCGACCCTTGGGGAAATCCTTATATTTATTTTCACTTTGATGATGTTTTAGATAAAGTTCAAAATTGGTATATGATCAATGGGCAAAAAATTTTTATTAAACCAGATTTACGCCAAGATAAAATGGGCTTACTAAGAGGAATGGGACGATATCAACTTCGTTCTTTAGGTCCTGACACAGAATCCATTGAAGATGACATCCAATCTAATTAATTTCCCACGCAAATGCGTGGTTCTTTTATAAACATAGGGGTATATATGCTAAAAATATGTATTTATCCTGATCCCATCTTAAAACAAAAAGCAAAAAAAATTGAAACTATTGATGAAGAATTAAAAAATTTAGCTAATGAAATGATCGAAACAATGCACGTAGCCGAAGGCGTAGGGCTAGCTGGCCCTCAAGTTGGCGTTTCTAAACAAATCATTGTTGTCAATCCTACTGGTGAAAAAGGGGAAGAGCAAGTTTATATCAATCCTAAAATTTTATCAAAAAAAGAAAGATTTACAGATTGCGAAGGTTGCTTATCTTTTCCTGGAATTTACGGCGAAGTTTCTCGTTATAAAAAAATCAAGGTCACAGCTCAACTTCTCACAGGAGAAGAAAAAACTTGGGATGCCACAGACTTTGAAGCCAGAGTTTTACAACATGAAATTGACCATCTCAAGGGAGTACTCTTTGTAGAAAAAGTAGATCCAGTAGATCAAATCGTAGTTGAAAAGGAATTGAAAATTTTAGTAGAAAAATATTCTAAACAAGATAACAATAAATAATTTTTTCTATCTATTCAAATAATATCAAATGGAAATTTTAGATTTTTTTACAGCACCAACTATAGAACGTTCCATCGTGTCCATTGGAATGTTTGATGGTGTACACGAAGGACACAAAGTATTATTGCAACAATTAAAAAACATGGCAAGAGAAAAATCAGCAACTTCTGTTATAGTAACATTTCCAGAACACCCTTTATATACATTGATGGGAGAAGCACCACTATCCATAGTTTCTTGGGAAAAAAAATTATTTCTGCTAGACAACATGGGCATTGATGTTTGCCTTATGCTACCTTTTAATCACCAAGTTGCTCATATCACAGCTGAATCTTTCTTAGAAAAATATCTTTTAAATAAATTTGGAATGTGTGGCATGGTTATGGGAAAAAATTTCCGTTTTGGTGCCAATGGTCAAGGTGATGTTAATTTTTTACAACAAAATTCTGAAAAATTCCAATATGATCTTAAAATTCTTTCTTTAGAGGAAATTCCCATGAGAGTTTCTAGTACCCAAATTCGAATAGCAGTATCTGGAGGAGATATGAATAAAGCACAAAAAATGTTAGGTCGTCCCTTTTCTTTAATAGGAACTGTAATACACGGGAAAAAAAGAGGACGATTGTTAGGATTCCCAACAGCCAACATGAAACTACACCATCAACTTACCCCACCACAAGGAGTCTATTGGGGACAAGCAAAAATCAATAATATCAACTATATTGCAGTGATTAGCATTGGGAAATGTGCTACGTTCAATGATGTTGAAGACATTAAAATCGAAATCCATTACATTGGTTTTTCTGGGGATTTATACGATTCCGTCTTAGAAACAGAAGTATGGGGAACATTACGAGAACAGAAAAAATTTGCCTCTAAAGAAGAACTTTGTCAACAAATTCAAGCAGACATTGAAACAGCAAAACAAAAATTTGCCACTTGTTGCTGTCGCATAGCTATATAATAAGATTCTATAAAATAAAAATTTGCATCTTATTGCAGATTGCTATATAACAATAAGATGCAAATTAAAAATTTACTTCTTATTGTAGATTGCTATATAATAAGAAAAAACAAACTTTACAAGTTGCATAGAGTAACAAAGCAACAAAATTTTTTATCGTATTGCTAAACAAAAAGAAAGGTAGCAGTTATGAAAGTTGCAGTCGTGGGAGTTGGACATTTAGGAAAAATCCACGCACGAATTTACCACCAATTACCTAATGTAGATTTAGTAGCAGTAGTAGACGTAGATAAAAATAAAGCTACAGAAGTTGCTACATTATATGAAACCGTCGGAATCACAGATTATAAAGAATTATTTGGGAAAGTAGACGCAGTTTCTGTAGCTAGCTTTACTAAAACGCACCATGCCATAGTCAAAGACTTTCTAGAACAGGGGATCCATGTCCTAGTAGAAAAACCATTGGCAGCTACCGTGGAAGAAGCAACAGAACTCGTTGAAACGGCAAAAAAACACAATTGTACATTACAAGTCGGACACGTAGAACGATTTAACCCTGTTGTAGAAGCTATGATGGCAAAAAATATAGTACCAAAATTCATCCAAGCTGAACGATGTAGCCCATTTCGTTTTCGTTCTGGTGATATTGGTGTTGTTTTAGACATGATGATTCATGATATAGATATTGTTCGAGCCATGGCAAAATCAAAAGTTGTTGATGTAGAAGCATATGGAACAAATTTTTTAGGACAACATGAAGATATAGTGCAAGCACGTCTAAAATTCGATTCTGGTTGTATTGCTGTACTACTAGCAAGCCGAATTGCCTTAGAACCTAGCCGTAAAATCAAAGTTTTTGCAGAAAACTACTACATGGACATCAACTATGCAACAGGAGAAGGAAAATGCTTCCAAGTTCCTAGTAAAGAAAAACTATTAGAATGGAACTTACAAGCAGGCATACCAAAAGGATGCGAAGGGCAAACATTTGAGTCTATTTTTTATGGAAAAATACTGAAAGAAGAACCTTTTAATGTAATCAAACATGAACCATTATATGAAGAACTAAATAGCTTTATACAAGCCATTGAACAAAAAAAACGACCATTGGTAGATGGCGAAGATGGATTAGAAGTAGTCAAAATTGCCCATTGGATCATGAAAGAACTAAGGAAATAATATGAAACAAAGAGATTGCTTTTTCTTATTTTTTGGTTTTATTCTTGGATGCACTGTAGGATTTTTCATAGGAATCTTACCTAATCTTCAGTCCCCAACTATGCAACCAACATCTATGACAAGTGTACACAAGACTCAACAAGGGACTTTCCATTTACCAGATGAAAAAACATTGTTAGAAAAATGGGAAAATAATCCTACAGATTCTCATCTTTTATATGCACTAGGTCATTATTACTATACAAACAATGAATATGAAAAAGCAATCTCTTTTTTATCTCCCCTTACAAATCACATAGACGCACAATTAAAACTTGCGTTCTCCTACCAAAAACTCGATAAAAAAACAGATTCCTTAAACATCTACAAAAAAATTTTAGAAACCCATCCTAACTTGCTACAAGCTCTACGATATGCAGCACAATTATATGAAGAACTCAATCAAAAGCAAAATGCTATAGAATGCTATGAAAAAATGCAATCTTTAGTGCCACATCAACAGCATGAACTCATTTTTCAAAAGAAAATACAAGAATTAAAAAAACAATAAAAATATTTTATTTATGTGCAAAATTAACAATATGACCTTTAAGATATGGCTTTGTGTCATATTCTTGCACTGTTTGCATTTGGTCTAAAATTTTAGAAATTCTTTGCCCTGATTGATAAATAGAATTCAATTTATGTTTTTCAGATTCAGGTATATTTGGATTGTTGACCAATAAATTTGCATAGGCAAGGATAGCAGTCAGAGGTTGATTAATTTCATGAGCTGCTGCACCCGCTGTTTCAATAAGAACTTGGTTTCGTTGCTTAGTTTCCTTTTGTTTTTGTTGGGTAATGTCAGTAAGAATAATTTGATGTTCTTTTTCTTCTAATAATTTTGCTGTGAGTCGAATCCATTTAATTTGATAATTTTTATCTATTAAACGAACTTCTATAGGTTGTTCTGTGTCTAATGTTTTTATCTTTGATTGGTCTTCTGGATGAAAAAGTAAAGGCAAATACATTCCTTTTGTAGGTTGTTCCACCAATGTCTGCATAGGAGGACTTTCATATTGTATTTTTTGAAATTCATCCACTATACATACAGCATCTGTGATGTTTTGGATAAGTTTTTCATATTTTACTTGACTTTTTTTAATAGTTTGAAAAAAATATTTGTAGTAAATCATCATAAAAAGAATAGAAATACTTTCAATATACCGAGCTAATACCCAAAATTCTTCTGTTGTTTTATTATTTCCTAATTGAATAATCTCAATGCCTGGATAGGAAAGGCAATGTAATATTCCTAAAATTCCTGTGCTTAAATATGCAGTAATCCCAAGAAATATGAGATAGCTATGTTTAGTATATTTTCTTGTATTCCAATTAAAAATAAAAATACTAAAAGCAAGTAATATACTACAAATCTCTATAGTAATATGGAATAAAAAATAACTATGCGTATTATGAAACAATAGATTAGAAATTTCCATGCCTTCCATTTTCTTTCTATGTTAATCGAAAGCAGTTGTGCCTTCTTCATTGATAATTGCTTTGCCAAATTCTTTTGTTTTTGTTTCTACTCTATTTTTTAAATCACCTGCTTGGTTTACAATAGATTTCACTTCAATGACAATCGTTTCATCTGGTTGCAGTGCTGAAATAGGGTCAAACATTACTTTATTCTTATCTACTGTATATTGTAATTCTGGGAATTCCATAGAAGTAGCCTCTATAAATGTAACTTCTAATGGCAAAATATCAGTAATAACAATTTCTGTTGCATCCACTTGTCCTTGGTTTGTAATTTCTATACGATACGTAAGTTTTTTACCTACTTGAATAGGGTCATCTAAATCTTTATGAGAAATGTGTAGCCCGATAGTTCCTACGACCATAATACTTGTTTCTTTAGAAACAGAGATAGTATTTTCTTCATTTGTTGCAAAAAGCTTTATTTTATGTTCGCCCGCTTGTTCTGCCATCACATGAACTTCAATAGTTTTAACTTCACTTGGCTGTAAAGAATCTATATTCCATTCTAAACAATTACTCTCTTGGCTATATGTTGGTTCTACACTCGCATTTTCAAATCTAAAAATATCAGGAATTATATTTTGAAAAATAATATTTTCAACTGTAGTTTTACCTATATTTGCAATTTGAATCGTGTATATTATATCTGTATCTATATTTCGTTCTATAGGTGCATCAATTTCTATAGCAATTTCATCTTTGGGTTCTTCTACTGTAATGGCATAATCCGCTGTATATAGTTCTTGGTCTGCAAAGAGAATCGTAGCTTGTAACGTATATGTTCCTGGTTCGTTTGCAATCAAATAAAGAGCATGAGGATAAACCTCTTGACTTGCTAAAGAAGGACAACTTCGAATTAAATTTTCTATTGCTTCTTCTTCATGGATTTGTTCGGGCAATGTGAACTTAAGTTGATAGGAAGGAACATGTTCAGAACTTTTATTTTTAACGTGGCAAATGACTTCATTGACAACATCTGTTTTGAAAATTTGAGAACCACCCCACGCAACCGTCATCTCAGGCAATTGTATACTTTCTTTACTAATTTCTTTATGATCTACAATAATATCTTCCATCAATTCTTGCGAATTGAATTCTTCATTGTTGCTCATTTCTCCTAATGGATATATTTCTGTTGTTTCTGTATTCTGTATATTTTCATACATACCAGTCCTTTGAACATGCTTTAATGGGGCATAATCAGTTTCTACTTTTTCCATAGCAACATATTGTGATCTCATATTGGGCATAGGGGGCGTATAGACTGTAGGACAACATTCATATCTAAAACAGGCTGGAAGCAATAAAATTATACAGATATATAGGACAATGTGTTTTTTCATTTTGTTTTTTTTCTCCTTGAAAGTATTCTAGTATTTTATTTTTTCTCTATTTTCATAGTCCAAGAACTATGAGGATAAGCAATAGTCAACATTTTTTTATATACTTTTGATTTTTTTTGAAAATCTTGCTCTTCTGTAAGGTTTTGATAACTTTCAGCTAAAATATAAAGAGTAAAATCTTGCTGGTGAATGGCTTGTGGAATAAAAAGAAATGTTTCTAACGCAAGTTGTCGAGCTTTATTATAGTCTTTTTGAAAAAAAGCACAATATGCCAAACCATTTTTTATTGTTGCTTGCAATTCATAATTTTCTTGATCTGCATTTTTACTCTGTGTGTGCCAAAATTCTTCAGCATATCTATATTTTTCTTGTTTTAAATAACATTCTGCTTTGGAGGATATGGCTTCTAAATTTGATAATTTACTTTTTTTTGCTGTTTTATCAGCTTGTTCATAAAATCGTATAGCTTCGTCGTATGATTGATTATACTGAGCAATGTTGCCATTCAAAATGTCTAATTTATAACTTAATTCTTCATTATTTTTTATTTTATCTATAATTTTTGTCACATTATAAATAGAATCGTTCATTCTTTTTTTATCATTCATGACCAATGCACATTCTATTATAGAAAAATATGCATCAGGTACAAAGCGAGACTCGGGAAATATTTGAAGAAATGTTTCAAATATTTCTATGGCTTGTGTATATTTTTGAGTATCTTGTTCACTATTGCCCCATTCTTGGTATATTTTCCCTTGAAAATAAAGAATATAAGGACTACTCCAATGTTTTTCCGATGTATTTTTTTGTAATTCCTGATATTTTTTTATGGCTTTTGCGTATTCTCTCTCTCTCCATAAACTTCTTGCTTGAATATAATCAGAAGATGTGTCTTCATATTCTATTCTTTGAATAGAAGTAGTAGATGCTTCTCTTATAGAACTATCTATAGAATATTCCACAACATTATAAGTTTCTTTTTGTATAGTAATATTTTCTAATACTTTTCCATTTGTATAATAAATTTTATCTGCATGTAAAACACAACTCAACATGAGCAATGCTAGGAGGATTTGTTTCATAAAGTTCTCCGTTTGTATGATCAACACTTTTAAAAGTGAATTTATTTTCAACACTTGTCTATACATTTGAAACAAGCTAAAAACACGCCATTATGCTTTGAGTTTTTCCAATAATTGTTGGAAAAGGTGATTATATTTCTCACCCCCCATTTGTTTTTGTTGAAGCTTTAAGGTTTCAATGAGAGTCTTTGTTGTTTTATGTTCTCCTTGTAGATATAATAAATACAATTGTCGGTATTTTGCATCCCACCATTGTGGATTATCATAGGGACCAAAATTGATTCTTCTATTTTTATATGTAGGGGTACGTGTGACTAGTATAGAAGAAAACTCGTAAGCTAAATGAATACAAATTCGTTGCATTTCTTGTTGTTTGTTTCTTTCTTCTGTAGTAGTAGCTCGTTGTTTGAATTCTTTATCTAATATATCTACATAAAGTCTTTCATAATGCGTTAAAATTTCTCTATGTTGTTTTGTATTTTGCAATTGTTTATATTCATCGTTAATAGTTTTCTTATTTTGATCATCCCATGCACGTCCTTGAAACCATGCAATTCTTTCTAATAAAAATGTATATTTTTCTAAAAGACTTGATTGGTTTCTATTATTGATGGAAAATTTTACAATATCATCTTTTAAATCTCGATATGCATGTTTTACAATAAATGGATATAATGAATCTACATCTGAAATTTCTGAAGTATCTGCAAAATGCATCAAAATATTAGAAAGTAAATCTATATATTCTAAATCAAATTCTTCTGTTTTCTCTTGGATCGTTGTATCTTTTTCTTCTATTTTTCGTTTTTCTAGCCTTTTGTCTTTATCTTGATGATACATTGGATAAAACATTCTCAATGCTTCTTCCCATTTATTTTGAGCAACTAAACATTCTGTAATTTGAAATTTTATTCTTTGTAAAGATTCCTCTTCTTGAGAAAACGTCATTGCTTTTAGCAACAAAGGATAAGCTTTTTTATAAAAATCTGCAGATTCTTCTGTATTATTCTTTTCTAGACAAATTTCTCCGCATCGAATCAGTCGATTGGCAATACCTCTATAATTTTCCAACTTAGCAGTAGATTTTAAACGCAACCATTTATAAAAATAATTCGCAGCTTGTTTCTGTTTTTCAAAAGCATCTTCCTGATATTTTTTATAATCTTCAGAATCTTGGTCTAATGTTTGTAGTTTTTGTTCAATCTGGTGGAATTCATTTTCATACAGAATCCCCACAAGATTATAAATGGCACTATAATATTGTGATTCTCTTGCTGTAGGGTCTAGATTTATATTTTTTTTATCTATTTGGGAAGCTATATCTTTGGCTTTACGAGACTCCTTCATATCAAAATATATTCTGCATAGATAATATTGCGATTGAGAAACAACATCTGCATTATCTGCATATTTTTCCATAAGTGTTTCAAATGTTTTAATTGCTTGGGGAAATTCTTCCAATTTCATATACACTTGGCCAAGATATATATATGCGTAACTTATGGCTGTATTTCGAGCTTCATTCCGAGCAACCTCTAAACGAGACAAAAGATTTTTTTGAATATATGATAAATATTGTTCTAAAATTTCTTTTGACTTTATGTAATATTCTTTAGCTTTCAAAGAAATATTTCTTATTTCTTCTGCTGTTTTTTTGTCAGCTGCAATAATAGATTCTATTCGTTCTGCAAGACGGAGATAACATTTTCCTTGAAATACTTGAGCTAAATCGAACTTTTCTGCTTCTTTTTGTACATTTTTATATTCTACAACTGCTTCTTCGTACAATTTTTGTAGAGTGTCTATATTTTTTTCTTTTTCTGCCAGTTTCTCTTTTTCATAGGCTTGGTCAAATGTTTTATTTAAAGCATATGTGGAAGATGGCCATTTACTAGTTAATTTTGACAACATTTTAAAATAAGAATCTTTAGATTCCTGTTTTTTAGAATTGTTAAAATCTTGTAAATAAGCCCGATACGACCAGTATGTTGCTTTAGGTGCTACGTCAATTATCTTCTTTTTCTTGTCATTCACAATGACTTTTTGATATTTTTCTCCTAATTCACTCAATTTTTCATAACATTTAGCAGATTCTAAATATAACTCTAAATACCAAAAACATTGCCCTAATCTTTCCCAAGCATCTAAAACATAAGTTTGAATATTATCCTTTGTGTCTTCGAATTGTGTAACTTTTAAATATTGCAAAACAGCTTGGTGGTAATTATTATTTTCCCATTCTGTGACTGCCATTTGATGGATAGTTTTTACATCTTTTGTAAGATCTGGTTTTAACAAACTCCATTTTCCCATGAGAATACGAGCTGTTCTGCTCCAATACGAACGTTGTTCTGTGACAAGTTGTGCATTTTTTAAGGCTTTTTCATATTCTTGTGTTGCCACATATGCTTTTGCCTGTTCTAAAAAAGCAGCTTGCCCATATTCTTCATAAATGAATTTTTTATTGTACAATGTTTCATAATTTGTTTTAAATGTTTCGACTTCCTCAATAGCATCTATATATTTACCTTGAGCATTGAATGCTTTCGTTTTATAGTAACATGCTTGACTACGTAAATTCATTGCCGTATTTATAAGAAGAACTTCATAAATATCTAACATTTTCTTTTCCAATTTTAAAAGATACGTAGAATCTGCTTGAAGAAGCCATACTTTGCTTGGTTTAATCGTTTTCCATTCAGTTTTCCCAGAAATCGTAATTTCATTATCTTTAAATTCTTTCAACAAAAAAGTAGGAGTTCTTTTTTGTTCCAAAGATTTACTATTTTCTACTCTAACTTGGAAAATATATTGTTTTTCTAAAGCATCTTGCACGGCAGCATAATTAGTAATGGCTTTTCTATAATTTTTCCTTTCAGAAAAAATCATGCCTCGCAACAATATAGCATAATATGCACCTTCTAATCCATCATAATCCCAATAATAAGCTTGCAATTGTTTATCACACTCAGTCCATGCATTTGCCTCACCAATAGTTCCTAAAAAATATAGAGTTCTACAATATCCAAACCAAGATTGGTACCGAATAAATGCTGCTTTAGCTCTTTCTTGTTCTTTTAGTGTATTATTTTCTGCTGTTAAATTCGTTCCAGCATAATCTGTTTGTGCCTTCAAATCTTGAAAATCTGTTCGTGCATCTTTTAAAAGTGCATATGCTTTATCCATCATCAGATCTTTTTTTTCTTCTTCTAACTCTTCTGCTTCTTGAAGAAAACTATATGCTTGATTTAATGTGACGTTGGAAATTTCCATTTGCAATTGCAATTTTTGGATTCCACGTGCAGATGATTCCAAACTTCGATAGCATGATAAAGCTTCTTTATAAAATTTTTCCTTTTGCAGAGGGTCACTAGAACTATCTCCTTGTATTTGCAACAAGGAGCATTGTAACATACTCCCAGTAATTCTTTTTTCTTCATTTAAAGTTTTAGAATGGATGATGCGTTGAGACACTATATCTGCAAGATCATGATATCCCCACTTTGCTAATGTGCTAGCAAATTCCACGTCATCGAATCCATTGGTAATTGGATCTTGAATTTGTCCCTCCAAAGTATGGTTGAAAAAAATGAAACATACCATAAAAAACTGAATAAAATATGTATAACGTTTCATAAATTTTTTAGGCGTGGAAAATGACGCCTCTCCATTTTATGTAATTTTATATGTGATTAGATATATACTTAATGCAAAAATTTCACCATTGATTCGTATAAATTTTACATTAAAAAATTTTCCATCGTTCAGCAAAATTAAATAAATAATAAGGGTGCAATTGAAAATTTTTTAATTTTTCCCTATATGCTACGTAGGAATTTAGCTCCCATAAGAACAAATGAATGGTTTCATCATATGCGAATTTATGTATTTTTTGAGAATATTTTTGAATCATCCATGGATTAAAACTATTCTGAAATTGGTAAATCAATTCCTCTAATTGTGTAGAAAAATAACCACTGAAATTTTTGGGATGGTGCTGAGTTTTAGGGGGCTTCTGCAATAAAAAGAATGCATCAGAATTTTTGGTAAAAGTATATGTATAATACACAAGATCAAAATTATGATTTTGAAAAATATTTTTTTTAAATTGTGTTTCTGTCTGTTTTTCTAACTTAATAATCAGACCTAATTTTTCTAAAGATTGTGCAATTTCTTGACATGCTTGTTCTTTAAAAGGATCTCCTCCCTCATAGACAAGGCGAAGAGTCAATTTTCTCCCTTTGAATTCATAGTAATTTTTATTCTTTGTATAATCTTTTGCTAGTAAAAAATCTTCTAATTGATTCATAGCATATTCTACATTATATGGTTGTATAGGGAAATCAGAAGGTTTTTCTAAATAATGATTCGGAAATGGTCCTGTCAACAAAGTACCTTCTTTTCCAAAACATGATGATAAAATTTTCTCTCTATGTATAGATCGCAATAAAATACTTCGAAATTTTTTACTTTGAAAAAGGTTATATAGTTCATGTTCTTTATGATGATTGAAAGCTAAAATATGTATATTATTCGAAGAATACTTTTCTAATACAATATTAGATGGTAGTGTTTTTTCTCGTTGGATAGGTGCTTCTGCCACTAAATGTATTTTTTGATTTTTTAAATCGACCCAAGCATCCTCTCTATTAGAATAAAAGCGAACTATGATTTTCTTTAAATGTGGTTTACCCCTATGATGAAAAGAAGGAGACGCTATGAATTCAATAGATTGTTTTGTTTCTTTTTCAATTTGAAAAGGACCACACCCTAGTGGTTTTTTATGGAATGGATGGTCTACTGAGAGAATGGGATCGGAAAATTTATGACGTGGAAAAATTTTAAATGTAAATAAAGTGAGTGGATTATAAAATGGTTTTCTCAGTGTAATAGTTAAAATACTAGCATTCAAACAAGTAATGTCTTCCACATATTCTTCTAATGTTGTATCGTAATGATATGTTTTAGGATTAGTAAGTAAACGAATCGTAAATTCTACATCTTTACTTGTCAATGGTGTTGAATCATGCCATTGTATATTATCTTGTAAAAGAAAAGTATAAGAAAGACCATCTGGTGAAACATCCATATCTTTAGCAAGAGAGTATACAAAATTTCCTTCTACAGTAGTACTTAACAAACTATCAAAAATAAGTTGAGATATTCTATATTCACTAGATTTTCCATCTTGGATAGGTGCGAATGTATCTGGATAACTAAAATCGCCATAAATCAAAGTATCTTCTTGTTGAGCTGAAATAGAAATAACGAGAAAAAATATGATGAGGCTACAAAAAACGGAGTATTTCACTCTTTTTCTCCTACTTTTTTTATCATCTTCCTGAATTTGTTCTTAAAAAAAGAACAATATGAAAAGAACAATATTGTAAAAAATAACTTTTTTATAGAATTGAAATTTTATTCTAACAAAGCTTTGATTTCTTCATAGAATTAAAATTTTATTCTAACAAAGCTTAAAAAATTTGTCAATCTTGATTTATATACTTATAAGTAGATACATCCCTATTTATAAAGAAGTACAGCCTTCCTAAATAATCAAAACGTTCTACTACTTTTCATCTTATATTGGAATTATAATATTGAGGATTTCCACTGACTTCTTTTCCCAACCAAGAAGGAAACAAAAAATGAGTTGTCTCTTGAGGCAATTCTATTTCAGCAATGATAAGCCCTTTTTGTTTACCTAAAAATTCATCAATTTCCCAAAAAAGATTTTTTGAAACAGGAACAATGTATCGAATTTTTTCAATAATAGGTGGTGTACAAAGGTTTTCTAGCATATACCTTGCATCTTGAACTGAAATTTCATATTCAAATTCCATGCGACGTAGGGATTCTGTTTTACTCTTGATTGTTAAAAAACCTTGGTCATTACAAATTCTAATGCGAACTGTTCGTTCCTTATCTCGATTTAAATATCCTTGTTTACAATATAATTTTTTAGTAGCAAGATTTTTCCATTCCATACCTTGCACTAAAAATTTTCTTTCCACTTCTTGTTTCATCAGACAAGAATCTTTTTTAATGCAAAAAGTATTCTTCGAATGTCTGGATATCGCTTGGCAGGATCTTTACGCATCATTCTATGAACAATTTTTGCTAATGGTTCTGGAATTGTAAAATCAATATCTTGAATCGGAGTTGGCTCTTGTTCTACTACATTCACTTTAATTTCTTCAATAGTTTTACCAGTCACAGCTGGTTTTCCTGTCAACATTCTATAAAAAGTAACACCTAAACAATAAATATCTGTCCTTTGGTCAAAGGACACATTAGTTAAAAATTGTTCCGGTGCCATATATTGAGGCATCTGAGTAATTTTAAAGAATGGATATTCCTGATTCATTTTACAACAATAACGCAAATCTAAAACCTTAACAACTTTATCTTCACGTAGCACAATATTTCTAGGATTGACTTGACCATGAATGTATTCATCATTATGAATATGTTCTAGAGCTTGACAAACTTGTCGTATAATTCGTAAAGATTCTCCGACTTGAAGGCGTCCTTCTCTTTGTAATTTATCAGATAAATTTTCACCTTCTACAAATTCCATAGCATAGTAATACATATCATTTTTCAAACCAGTATCATAAACGCGAACTAAATTAGGATGATTAAAATGAGACGTTATTTTTGCTTCTTTAAAAAATTCTTGAATTTGCTCTGTTGTTTCAAACTCTTTTAAAAGAGCTTTTATAGACACAAGTCGATCTAAATTTACTTGAATGGCTTTATAAATTTCAGCTTTTCGCAATTGAGTAATTTTTCCTACCAATTCATATCCAGCAATGCTTGTTTTCCCTTGTTTCTTTAAATTTTCAATATATACATATTCTTCATCTTTCATGAGATTTTCAACAAGAGTGTGATTTAATATCTTCGCCTCAATGGCAAGATTTGCAAAAGTCGTTGCATTTCCTGTTAAGACCTCTTGTGCATATTTTCTACGCAATTCCTGTAATTGTTTACTTGTAATGAGCTTTTTCTTTAAAAGAATATGAGCTAAATATTCATTCTGCAACTTATTTTTAAAATTTTCTTGCAATTTTAAAATTCGCATGACATGTTCTGCATCCATAAATCCTTTTTGTACAAAAATCTCTCCTAAAAGAACTGGTTGGCGACATATCTTTTGCAATTCTAAACATTCATGTAAAATATTTTCATCTATATATCGTTCTTGAAGTGCAATTTCTCCAAAATAGGTAGGAATTCCATTCATACCTTTCTCCTATGTGTTTTAATTTTTATTAACGTACAAATCAAATTCATTTGCTATAAAAAAATAATTTTTTGTTCTGCATGATACGCAATGATATATGTCATTATTATAATTTATTTTGTTGTATAGGCAATAAAAATTTTATTCTAGATATAGAAAAGATGTTTTCTAGATCTAGAAAACATCTTTTTTATATATTTTATCTATATTTTCTGGTACAATAATTTTCTGTACTCAAAAAATCTTATATTTGAGTACTCTTTAAAAAAAATTTATTTGTTGCTATGCCAACAAAACAATAGAAAGAAACAGTATGACGGTTTTATGGAAGTTATTTTTCATTATTATATTTTTTACGTTAGATATATGGAGTCAAACAAATCCTAATCAAGGAATAGAAGCTCAAAATCATAAAAAAAACAAATCCATTTCTTCCAAAGAAAAAAAACTACAGCAAAATTTGGGAAAATGGACTGGATTAGATTTAGAAAAAAACAAAGAAATCCCCATTTTTTTAGTAGCTGGTTCTGTAGAATACAAAGATTTAGAAGATGGCTCTAAAGTGTGGATTGCTACAAAAGGTGTTCATGCTTGGCAAGGAGAAGTACTCACGCCTATCATGGAACTATTTTGCGAACAAGCAGTTGTATGGATCTTGAACGAAGAACAAAAAAAAGAAAACAAACAGCAAAAAAACATCATGTTTTATGCAGAAGAAAAAGTTCATTTTCGTTGGGAAGACAATTTTTTTCGTGGAGAACAAATTTATTTTGACTTAGTTAATAACCACGGATTAATTGGAAATGGTTCTTTTCGTGTCCAACAAAACATAGGAGAAAAAAAATATCCTCTATATGTACGAGCAGAAAAAATACGAATCTTATCTAAAGAAAAAATTATTGGAGAAAACGCTTCATTTTCAACATGTCGATTTGGTGTTCCTCATTATCATTTTGAAACTGGGAAAGTCATTGTACGAAAATTTAATGAAGAAATTTTTCTACAATCTAGAGATAACACAATCTGGGGCCTTGATTTCCCTTTATTTACCATTCCATATATCACAGGAGAAACCATTGAAAATTTTCCATTAAAAAAAATCTCTTATGGAAAAAAATCAAATTGGGGGCAACATCTATTAACAAGGTGGGGTGGCAATCTATATAAAGACGATAACATAATTAAACGAGCAAAATGGTTCTTAGATTTAGACACACGAGCAAAACGAGGGATTGGAGTAGGACCAGGAATTACATATTCAGGTTCTTTGCTTTCATCCGATGAATTTAAAGGACGCATATATGGCTATTATAGTCATGATCAACCCTTAGGTCATTTAGGTAAAAGCATGGACAGAGAACAAAAGAAAGGAGAATATGCAACATGGTCCAAACGACATAGAATGTATATATTGCATCGTCATAAATTCGCCAATAATTGGTCTTTAGATGCAGAATTATCACTTTTAAATGATCGCAATTTTTTACTAGATTTTTTTGAACAAGAATATCGAGAAGAAAAAGAACCTGAAACATATGCATATGTTAAAAAACAAGGAATCTTATTTGACGAACTTGATGCCTTTACATTCTTAACACGAGGCAGACTCAATAATTTTCAATCACAGATTGAATATCTACCACAAGCAACATACCAGATCATATTTTTGCCAATATTTTCTGAACAAATTCCTAACTTATTTTTTTCAAGTACATTAGAATCTTCTTATGTACGTAGAAAAGATGATAAAGACGATCCTACAATTTGGGATGATAAAGACTTATTTCGCTTAGATTTCAACAACTATTTATATTACAAATATTCCATAAGTTCAATCCATTTTATGCCCTATTTAGGCGGACGAATTAGCTATTTTGAAGATGGACAAAATAATGAAAAAAATCTAACTCGAGCTACAGGAGAACTAGGCATAGAAATCTCCACAAATTTTCATCGATACTATCAATGGCACAGCAACTTACTACAAATTGACAATATCTTGCACATATTTACACCTCAATTCAAATACAAATGGATTTATGCCAACTCAGTAGAAAGTAAAAAACTCATTCCCATGGACACAATGGAAGATGTAGATGAAATGCAACTCATACAACTTATATTCAACAATAGACTACGTACCATGCGAGAAAATAAAATTAGAGACTTTTTTAAATTTGACGTCATCTTCACGTATTATCCAGAACGTGACCTAGCCAAACAAAACATCAAAAAAACAAAATATGGTTGGCCTGTTTCCAATCGTTGGGAAAAATACGACAACTTAAAAATGGATATGAGATGGGACATACGAAACAATGTATGGATACAAACAAAACCAGAATACAACTTTCAACTACGAGAAATTGAAAAAATCAACTCTAGCATAGGATATCGATTAACAGACAAATTTTCCATTACCCTAGATCACCGCTACCAACGTTCTGATGTAGATCTCATCACAACATATTTATCTTACATCTTCAATGAAAAATGGTCCTTCCACCTTGCCTTTCAATATGAACTACGTGACCTTGATTTACGAGAATTTGACATCACCATCCGACGCATTTTCCATCGATTCGCCCTAGACATCATTGTTAAAATTGACGAAGTTGGAGACGACACATCAGCCACAGTCAACTTCTATCCCTTAGATCTACTACAAAGCAATAATCATTACCATCACTTAGCTACCTCCGAATAAAAAATTGCTCTGGGATAACATTCCACCCCAGAGCAATTCCACCCCAGAGCAAATCCCTCCCCAGAGCAACATTGCCTCCCCTGAGCAACATTGCCTCCCCTGAGCAAATCCCTCCCCAGAGCAACATTGCCTCCCCTGAGCAACATTGCCTCCCCTGAGCAACATTACCTCCCCAGAGCAACATTGCCTTCCCAGAGCAACATTGCCTTCCCAGAGCAACATCCCCTCCCCTGAGCAAATCCCTCCCCAGAGCAACTTTTCCTCCCCAGAGCAACTTTTCCTCCCCAGAGCAACATTACCC
>JAGOMP010000071.1 GCA_017993505.1 Planctomycetota bacterium | reverse complement strand
ATTAAAAATAGCTAACAATATCATTAGCATAATGTTAAAATACATAGGAATATGTAAGGGAAATATATGCCTATCTCCTTTCTCATTACAGTTCTTTTGTTAAGGGCAAAGACATATGTCTTGCTTATCTCTGAATAAATCAGAGACGGAGATAAGTTTCAATTTGTATGATTTTTCTTTTATGAAATTCTCAATAGATTCTATAAAAGAAAAAGATTTAGATTTTGATCTAAATTATCTATTATTTTTCTTTGAAAGTCAATAAAAAACTAAGTAGCTTTAATTTTGAATCTAAAAATAAAAAATTTTCTACTTGATATTTAAAAACTCAAAAATATAGTATATATAGTATTTTATGAAAAGGAAATTTTTTATAATATCATAGAAAAGAAATTTTTCATAATATCATAGAAAAGAAATTTTTCATAATATCATAGAAAAGAAAATTTTTTATAATATCATAGAAAAGGAATACAATGAATCCGTATAATCCTATGGTAACTCCTATGCTTACAGATTTATACCAAATCACGATGGCATACGGATATTGGAAAAATGGAATCCAAGATTTAGAAGTAGTTTTTGATGTATTTTTTCGTAAAAATCCATTTGGTGGTGAATTTACTGTATTTGCAGGATTAGAAGATATTCTTCGATTTATTTCTGAATTTCGATTCACAAATGAGGATATTGCATATCTTCGCACTGGTGCATTACACAACGCTGAACCAGAATTTTTCGAATGGCTTAAAAACTTAGATTGTTCTTGCCTTCGCATCACTTCTCTAGCAGAAGGAACTTTGACATTCCCTAAAATGCCCTTGGTGCGTATTGAAGGACCATTAGCATTATCTCAATTGTTAGAAACAACTATATTAAATCTTGTCAATTACGCTAGCTTGGTAGCTACCAATGCAGCACGATATCGCTTAGCAGTAGGCTCTAATAAAATATTAATGGAATTTGGATTGCGACGTGCCCAAGGTCCTGACGGAGCTTTTTCAGCATCTAGGTATTGCTATTTAGGAGGTTTTAATTCTACTAGCAATGTTCTAGCAGGAAAACTATTAGGAATACCAATATCAGGAACACATGCTCATTCTTTTATCAGTGCCTTTCCCAATTTAGAATCGCTAGAATCGCCTTATATTACAACGCCTGATGGGGAAAAACATAATTTATTAGAATCTGCTCTAAAAATTCGAACAGAAATGGGTTGGACAAATACTCATCTAGGTGAACTTGCTGGTTTTATTGCGTATGCTTGTTCTTTTCCAGACAATTTTTTAGGTTTAATAGATACATATGATGCATTAAATTCTGGCGTACTTAATTATTTATGCGTTGCCATTTCTTTAGCTGATTTAGGATATAAACCTATTGGAATACGTATTGATTCTGGAGATTTAGCGTATCAATCTAAAGAAATTCGAAAAATTTTCCAAGAAACTATAAAAAAATACAATAAAAATTTTCATTTACAAATCGTAGCTAGCAATGATATTAACGAAGAAACACTTTTATCATTAGAACAACAAGGCAATGAAATCGATGCTTTTGGAATTGGCACACATCTTGTCACATGCCAACGCCAACCAGCATTAGGAGCAGTTTACAAACTTGTAGAAATCAACCATAAGGATAAAATGAAAGAAAAAAACAAAACAGCCCTGCCAGGTAAGAAAAAAGCATATAGACTCATTGGAAAATCTGGTTGTCCTTTGCTAGATATCTTACTCAATGAAAATGAAGAAGAACCAAAAATAGGTGAAAGAATCCTTTGTCGACATCCCTTTAGCAATTCTCATAAAGTATATGTCATTCCTTCTGAAATAGTTTCTCTCCATTCTGTAGTTTGGGATGGAAAACAAACTATAGAACTGCCTATATTATCAGAAAGTCGTGAATTTGTATTGCACCAACTACAAACTTTTCGACCAGATCACCTTCGCCCGCTCAATCCAACGCCTTATAAAATGTCTGTTAGCGAATTTTTATATAACTTAATCCATGATATTTCTATAGATGAACAACCTATTGTAGAATTATCCTAAACATAATAAAGAGGATGCATGGACAAAAATTTTTTATTCCATGCATCCTCATTTATAAGATTATTTTACATAAAATACAAATTTCTTTATAAAATTATTTCCAATAAGCTATAAATTTTTTTATAAGATTATTTTCATAAGCTACAAACTTACATTCTAATAATTTCCTTAAAAAAGAAACGAAGAGTGCCTTCGGCAAAGTCTACGAAAATATTATATTGTTGATTTTCATATGGTTTTGCAATAATAGAACCCCAAATATTTTCAATGCCTGAAAGAGGAATTTCTTCTTTTCCATCAAAAATGGTATATCCTTTGGAGTAATGAAATCTATGTCCTTGTGTATATAATATAATATTATTACATTCTTTTTCTTGCCCTGGATAAATCATCCATAATTGTTTACTAATAGGATATGTATGGTGTATAGAACGAATGTCTCTATATTTTAATATATTACTCACTTGTTGTTCATGAGGTTGGCGGCTGTATTTACAATCTAAAACAATAAGGTATGTTGTAATATTGTTATATTGGAGTTCAATCGTAATATCAGGCCGCCACCAATCATTTACATTAGAATTATAATGGCAAAGAGTTTCAGATTCTTCTGTGATGTATTTATATTTAATGAGAGGTTCATACCGAATTACTATTTTATACTGGTCATTCAGTGGGGCTTGTATACTAGTATTTTCAGGAATATCATAACCATAGTAAATATTTAGAAATTGATTGATCATGTTTTCAGGGTCTTCTAATTCAATGCCACATTTTTTAAAACTGAAAATCAATTGCAATAAAACCCATTGTTCATAGAGTCTACTACTTTTTTTTGTTTTAAGTTCAGCACCTTGTCTAGGAGTCCACATATAGCTGGAACGTAAGTATCTTAAAATAATTTTTGCAATATGTATATAATATATATTACTAGAAAAATGTTCTTGTGAAGGTAAAAAGATAGCTCTAGAAACTGTATGCCAAAATTTTTTTTGAAGTTCTTCTTTGATCTCTGTATATAAATAAAATGCCACTTCTTTATGTTCATTGAGTTTTTGTATTCGTGGAATGTCTTCTGTTTCATAAGAAACTTTTCGATATTGTTTATTTTCTTGTAATTTTTCAATATTATTATCCATAGATCGAATACACTCTTGAATGCGTTGTCCTAAAAGATTTAAAAAACTTTTAATAAGTCGATGTGCTGGCGTATCATTCGATTCATACAACGCATTGACAATACATTTTTTAGGTTGATTGGGATTCCGCGGATCTAATCCACGTTTTGCTATTTCTCTTTGATGATTGGGTGATTTAATTTGAGTTATTTTTTGAATTTTTTTTCGTTTTTGTATTCTTGTAGAAGGCGAATCAAGAATTCCATGAAGCAAAGGTTGTATTTTTTCCCAAGTAATTTTCACAAAATAAAGTTCTTCATCTTGGGAGCGAAGCGAACGATTTTTTAGAAATTGCCATTCTCTAGCATGCGTAGATTTTCCAATCGTATCATTGATAAGAAGATGACAGAATGCATGTAGTTCTTCTGCCATCACTCGATAATTTTGTAGACCAATTTTAGAAGGAATAACATTTAATATACAAGTAGTTACGATTTCATGCGTTTGTTTATTTTTTAAGTATAATTGAGTTCGCCCCATTGCACTTTCAAAATAAAATCCTTTTTCAAAATACGTTGTTTTACCTAAAATTTGAATTTTATTAGGAAGTATGTCGTCTCCTATTTGAAGATAATATTCTTGATACGTATCGTTATCTAAAATTTGAAATCCAAATAAAGATGTTTCTAAAACATTGGGTATTTTTTCTGGAGTTTCTTGCCAAGTAATATCTTTAAATTGTGTATAATCTATCAAAGTAAATGTCATAGCTCTCTCTCCATAGAATCATGCCATAAACTTTCTTGGGTTTCTATATGATGGATCATAGCCATGCTATTTTGAAATTCACCCTTTGTTTTTAAATACTCTTTTAATTTTTTAAGGGCATCGATTTGTTGGTAGTTTGTAATTAAACGAAGTTTACTTAATACTCTTTGAGCAAGTTGTTCATCGAGTGCAACTAGAGGAGAAATATCTAAAGATTGTGTGCTAGCAATATATTTACGAATCGCACAATACACCCGAGGACTAATTACTAAATTTAGTATTTTTAAAAAAGGACGGATTTCATTTAAAATGACTAAAAGATCTTGCGACATTTCCTTGTCTTTACACCATTGCTCATATGTAGAATATGTGACACGAGGTGTGTCTAATGAAACTGATCTGTCAGAGATAGTATAGGTAACCTCTGGACTCGTAATATTTAATAAATTTGTCCTATCTAAAAGTCTATCACTCAAACGACGTGTTGTTTCGTCAAAATTTACAGTTCCAATAAATTTAATGGTAGGTGCTAAAAAAAGAGTATGGTATTTTTTAAATCCTGATTCAGGAGTTAAAGCATCGGGAGAAAAACATGGAAGTTGTCGATTTACTGTTGGCAATTCTAAAATTTGCATAAAATCACTAAAATAATGTTCAATTTGTGCTAAATTCATTTCATCAAAACAAATAGGATATATAGAAGATAGAGTAACATTTTTAAAAAAATCTTCTTGTGCAAAGATCAATTGTTGAAATAAATTTGTTTCAGCAGGTACAAAATCTTGAGTAACAGTATTAATATAACCAATAATATCTGCCTTTTCAATCCAAGAAGGGTTGACATGGATCATTTTAGTAGATGAAATTTCTTGCTGTTTTCCTGCGAGTATATCACCATACAATAAAGCCAGTGAGGATTTACCTACACCAGAATGTCCTGCCAATATTGTAATGTCGCTACATTTTACACTACAATGAAATCTTCGAAGATCACTGGCATGGAATTTAAAACCTCGTGCTTGTACATAGTTTTGAAAGTTCGATAAAAATTCCTTTTCTGAATAATTGCTTTGCGTGTTTTTTCTACCTTGTGTAAGAATATTTGGCAATGTAAAATAATGAGAAGCTTTATTTTCATATTTTGTTTCTTGCTCTATTTGCAATTTTTGTAAAAAAGGAAAAATTGTAATAAGTTGAGACATATTTTGAGCACTAAGATTTTGTAAATTTTCTAATGTTTTTTGAATCATTGTTTCTCTTCGAAGCAATTCTGTTTCTTTTGTATTTTGTATTTTTTCCCAATCTTTTTTTGCTTTTGCAATAGAATCAAATGTATCTTTCTTTGTTCGTTCCCATTCTGCTAATTCATCTTGATAATATTCTTCCAATTCTAATTCAATATCAATTTTTCTTTGTTCAAATTCTTCTTCTAATTTTTGAAGTTCTTTTTCTTTATCATGAATTTTTTCTTGAATATGATGTGTATTTTTTTGAATGTGTTCGTTTAAGCATGCTTTTTTTGCTTTTTCAAGTCCTGTATCTGTATCTCCAATATAAGTATTGTACAGTAAACTGAGCAATTTATCTATGTTTTGTTCATCCTGTTCATTTAATCTAGTTGCATCCTTTAAATATTCAATAGCCTCTAAAGAATCGTTCGAACCATATATATTTTTTTCTAATGTTCGAAGAAGATCTCTTAATTTTTTTCGTTCTTGTTTTGTAAAAGATTTGAAATATTCTGCCGCCTTATAAATTTTAGTTGCTAAAGATTCAAAATCCACATGTTCCCACATTTTCACCTTATCTAAAATATCTTTTTTAATATTTTCTAATTTTTGTGAAGTGAGAAAAATTATTTTTTCTTTTCGTATATGATTTTTAATTTTTACAGGATTATTATCTAAAGCAACTAAAAACTCTTTTTCCAATGGTTTATAACTTTTAAAAAAATTTTCTTCGGAAATGGAATATATCATCTTTTGTTTAGAATCTGATTTTATATTACATTCATATAAATCTTCTTTATAATTTATTCTTTCCAAATTCGTATAGAATGGACCCCATATTTTTTTATCTACATGCAAAAATACCATTTTAGAAGGTCGATGTGTAAAATCTAAACACATACCCTCGTCTCGAAATCGTAAAAGTGATTGTTCTGTTTCATGTTCAAAGAAAAAAACTTCTGCTCCTTCTTTATCTCTAATAACATATTCTGGATTCTTTTTTAAATCTGCCTGATATAAAGACGCATCTTCTTTAGCTTCGCTACTTTTAGATTCTTCTAACTGGCAGGACATTAATGTTCCTGGAATAAAATCTTTTTCATGAAAATTCGTCAATGTCAATATTTCATTATCATTATAAAAAAATCTTGAATCTAAAATTTCTTCAGATTCTAAGTCTATAAAAGGAATTAATTTACACATCATTCCATTGTTAAATGGTTTTTGAGCAACTACAGAAATAATGCGTTTCCCCAAATATTGCAAATCCATATCTACTACTCCTTTGTAAAAGTTCGAGAAACCGCAAGTAAAAAAGATAAAAGAGTTGTATTATATAATATTTTGCTTGGTTTTGTAATAATTTTATATTTTTTTTATGACTTATAAAGATTCCCAACGATCTCCTTTCCCTGTACTTGCTTGTCTATTCATAGATGCAAGTAAAGAATAAACTTGTTCTGCTGTTGTATCTGGATCTTGTTCTACATTATTTTTATTAGGATAAATTTGATACATTTCACTATATTTTGCAGGTGTTAAATTAGGCATGATCACATTAGCACCACAAAGCAAACCATTGACTCGCCCACTGTCGGGTGCTAATGTAGAAAGTGCTGTTGTACTAGGAATATTGCTAGTAGGACAAACTATTCTTGTTAAAGATACAGCTTTTAAAGTTGTAATTTCATTATTAGGAACTTGATTTTTAGCCAGTGGAAAAAGAGACGCATTTGTTAATAATGTATTGGGAGCTGGCAAATAAGGACCAATGCCAATCATATCTAAGTCTAACTTTTGAAAGAGTTGAATGTCATTGGCTAAATCTTCATATGTTTGTCCTGGGATTCCTACCATCACTCCACTTCCTATTTCATACCCTATCTTTCTCAATGCTTGTAAATCTTGGATTCTGTCTGAAATTTTATTGGCTAAATTAGGATGAATTTTTTCATACAACGTGGCATTGGACGTTTCAAATCGAAGAAGATAACGATCTGCTCCTGCTTTTTTCCAAATTTCAAAATCTTTATGTGGTCTTTCTCCTAAACTTAAAGTGATTGCTAGCGTTGTATTGTTTTTAATTTCAGAAATAATATCTGCTAACCATTCTGTTTTGATTCCATAGTCTTCCCCAGCTTGTAAAACAATCGTTCCATACTTATATTTGCAAGCTAATTGGGCTAGATCTAAAATTTCTTGTTTTGTCATTCGATATCGTGGAATATGTTTTTGTAAACAATTAATTCCACAATAAGCACATTGTCGAACGCAATAGTTCGATATTTCAACGAGCCCTCGTAAATGAACAAAATTTTTTTTATATCTTTGACATATTTCATTGGCATATTGAAATAATGTATGTAATTCTGTAAAATCTGTCGTTGTCAACCAATCATATATATCAGATAAAGAAATGTTTTCGTTTAATACAGGCATATTTTTCTCTTTGATTTTTAAATAGTAAAAAAATAAAAAGCTTCTACAATATTATAATATAAGGTAGAAGCTTTTATATTTTATAAATTTACAGATTTTTTAGAACATAATCTGTCATAGTTTTATACAGATGATATCTCAATATAGGAATTTTTATACTATGACAACATTTTGGATAAATCATAAAATCAAATTGTTTGCCAGCACGTTGCAATGCATAAATGAGTTGCACGGAATTTTGTAAGTGCACATTGTCATCCATAGTACCATGAATGAGTAAAAATTTGCCATGTAAATTGGAAGCATTACGAACCGCAGACGATTTTTGGTATCCCAATGGATTATTTTGTGGTGTGTTCATGAATCGTTCTGTATAAATGGTATCATAATGTCGCCAATCTGTGACAGGTGCTACAGCAATTCCCATTTTAAAAAGTTTTGTAGTGGTCAATGCATAAGTAGTAAAATATCCGCCATAGCTCCAGCCCCAAATCCCAATTCGTTTTTCATCAATATAAGTTTTTTGTTTCAACCATTGAACAGCATCTTCTATGTCTTGTACTTCTGTTTGCCCAAGTTTTTTATATGCTTTCCAAGAGGGAGCAGCACCGTAATTAGTGGCAGTTTGATTGTCTAAGTAGCATATAATATAGCCTTTGGATGCCAATACATGATGCCACAAACGATCACTTCTTGGCCATTTATTACGAACTTGAGATATTTGAGGAGCACCATACACGTAGAATAAAATAGGATATTTTTGTTCTAATTTAAAATGGTTAGGATAAATAAACATAGCTGGCATGAGAAAACCATTTCGATTGGGAATTGTTTGAAATTCAATAGGTTGTAAATTGATTTCTTGAAAAGTGTCTAACTGCGGTGTATGAAATTGACAGATCCATTCGCCTTTGCTTGTTTTTAAATCTATATGAGGAGGCGTATAAATATTGCTCCATGTATCTAGGAACATAGTTTTTTGTGGATTGAATTTAGCATTGTGGTGTCCTGGTTGTGTTGTCAATTTTTTTGTTTGTTTTGTAATAGTATCTAAACAATACACATGAAGCTCTAATGGATTTTCTTGGTTAGAAGAGTAAAATATAAAATTTTGATGTGTGCCATACATTTCTCGAACATCCCATTTACCTGCAGTTACAGGAAGGAAATTCCATTGTGTTCCATTATATTTATATTCATATATATGATTCCATCCTGTGCGGACGTTGCGCCATAAAAATGTATTATTTGCTGTCCAAATAGGACTTCCATATGTTTCTACCCAAGCTGGAGTTGTTTCTTGAAGAATCCGGTGTGTTGTACGGTCTACTATTTCAAAAATATACAATTCTAGCCATGTTTGTTGACGATTTTGAACTTGAAAACAAAGATGTTCGCTATTGGGACTCCAAGAAACATCTACAAATAAAAGAGATTCTTTTTCATTGTCTTGTACAGGAACCCATTGAATAGAATGACTTCCTAATTCAAAAATGCCTAATTTTACGTGAGCATTGGGACGTCCAGCTTTGGGATAACCTAAAGAAATATCACTATATTCAATCTTAGAATGATCTACAATGCGAAATGTATCTACATTAGAAAGATCCATTTGAAAAAAAGCAATACTAGCACTATCTGGACTCCACCAATATCCTTTAAAATTGCCTCGTCCATATAATTCTTCTTGATAGACCCAATCTAAATATCCATTATGAAGTTTTTCATTGCCACCTACAGTGCATCGAATTTCTTTTTTTGTTTCCACTGATACAATGTATAAATCATAAAAACGAATAAAGCTAAGCCATTTCCCATCAGGACTAAAGGAAAGCTCTTGTGCTGTAATTTCATGCTGTGTTAACCGAGAAATAATATTTTTTAGAATATCACAATAATAAATGCCTTGTTTATAAAAAAACACAAATCCTGTAAATTGTGGATTCCAAAGAATATCACTGGAAATAGATATTTTATCTTGAATTATGTGTGGCAATTCTGAAGATACGCATGCCTCTTCAAATTGTTCATAGCTATACACAGTGGAAAGTTCTCTTGAAATAGCATGGATAGAAGTCCATTCTTGTTTTTGTTGATTCCAAATAAGAACGTGTTCACCATCTGGTAACCATGTGAATGGATAAGGCGGATTTCCTTCAAAATCTTTTTTGAGTTCTGGATGGAAAATATCATCCAATATAATTGTGCGTTTTTGTATTTGTTGGGACATACAAAAACAAGAAAAAATACATAACAAGAAGATAAAACGGTTCATAATCATGTCCTTCTCCTCTTTTATATTATATAAAGGAATATGTATCATGCGTATGTTTGGGAGGTTCTATGAGATTATATTGTTTTTCAGAAAATACTTGGGCAGTGAATACTTGAAAATTACAATCTTTTTTCCAAGCATCTGGCGACAACGTGGCTTTTAAACAAAGGTGTTTCAATGTTTCTTCTAAAGTCCAACCTTGTTCTGGTGCAACTTGTGGAAGAAATAAAGCTTGTTTCCCATATTTTTCTAAAATAATGCCATGGGTACCTATAATAATCTCATCATACGAGGAAACAGACATAGGATGGGAAAGAACAGAAATTTCTAATTCTAAATTAGGAACTTCAGAGGGAGAGACAGGACGGAAACGAGGGTCATGAACTGCTGCATCAATAGATTTTGCAATCACTTCTTGATAAAGTGGGCGAGATGGAAAAATGCAACCTATACAACCACGTAGTTGTTTAAATTGATGGTATGTTACAAAACAGGCTCCTTGGCATTTTAAATTTTCAGGAACAGTTGCCTCATCTATGACAAGTTTTTTACCTGTTTTGCTGTATTCTACTAAAGATTTACGAGCAAGCTTTAATAAATAGATTTGTTCTTCTTGTGTTAGGGTTTCCAATTTTTGCATTGTTTTTCTCTTTCTCTGAAACAATGAGGAGAACTGGAACATTACCTGTGCAATCATAGAAAAATCTATTGTGAAAAGAAAAAGCAAGAAAAAAAATTTTGCACATTCTTTGGTATCCAGTTCAAAAAAATAAAGAAGAGTACTTTTAAAAATAAAACTTCGCTTTTAAAGAGAAGTAAAAATAAAACTGGAAACTACCTCGAAACCGAGGTAGCTGTGCAAGTGGAAAACATTTAATGTTTTCTTTTTTTAGAATGACGATCTCGAGAATTTCGACTATCACGACTATCATTCGAATCACGATTGCTTCGATTTTGACGATAATCACGATGTTCACGATACTCATGTCGTTCTTCTTGTTTTTCGACATCCTTTTCGTTTTGTGCTAAAGAATTTTCGTCAAGATCTGTTTCAATTGCTTTTTTGCTTAATTTAATACGATTTTGTTCATCAATGGAAATGACTTTTACAGTGATAGAATCTCCATGTCGGACTACATCACTAACATTTTGAACATAATTTTTGTCTAATTCAGAAACATGAACTAGACCTTCAATTCCTGGAAGAATTTCCACAAAAGCACCAAAATCTCGAACAGAAGTGACTTTACCAGTGTAAATTTTTCCGACTTTAACTTCTTGTGTTAATTGTTCTACAAGTTCTTGTGCTGCTTTTGCCCCTTCTTGATTGGGACAATAAATTGTAACAACACCATCATCTTGAACAGCAATTTTAGAACCTGTGGAATCTTGAATACTACGAATTGTTTTTCCACCACTTCCAATAATAGCAGCAATTTTATCTGGATTTACTTGCAATCGATAGACGCGTGGTGCGTAAGGTGAAATTTCTCGTTTAGGTCGATCTAAAGCACTCAACATTTCTCGTAAAATATGAATGCGTCCTTCTTTAGCTTGTTTTAATGCAGTTGTTAAAATATCGCTAGAAATGCCTTTAATTTTAATGTCCATTTGGACAGCAGTGATGCCTCGTTGCGTCCCGGCAATTTTAAAATCCATATCGCCAAATTGGTCTTCTGCCCCTATAATGTCTGACAATATATAAAATTTGTCGCCTTCCTTAAATAAACCCATGGCAATTCCGCCCACAGGTCGTTTAATAGGAACACCTGCGTCCATTAAAGCCAATGTTCCACCACAAACAGACGCCATAGAACTAGAACCATTGGAAGATAAAATTTCCGATACAATTCGAATAGTATAGGGAAAACGATTTTCTTCTGGCAATACTGCTTCCAAGGCCTTTTCTGCTAAAGCACCATGTCCAATTTCCCGACGAGAAGGACCCCGAGATTGACGAACTTCTCCTACACTAAAAGAAGGGAAATTATAATGCAACATAAAATTTTTAGAACTTTCTAAAGCAAGCCCTTCTACAATTTGTTCATCCATGGACGTTCCTAATGTAACAGTCACTAAACTTTGCGTTTCACCTCGTGTGAAAACAGCAGATCCATGTGTTCTTGGTAAATAGCTAACTTCACAGGAAATGGGTCGAATTTCTTTTTGTTTTCTACCATCAATTCGTTTTCCTTCTTGAATCCACGAACGAACGATTTGTTTTTGATTCTTTTCATAGGCTTCTTCAATCAATATATCAGAAATTTCTGCAAATTGTTCTGTTGCTAACATTTCATTTTTAATTGTCTCACGCAAAGTAGATAATGCTTGCCCTCGCTCTTTTTTGATTTTTAAGGAAAGTCCAGAAGACATTTCTTTATAATAATTTTTATGAATAAATTCCATTGCAGCATCTCGAAGAGGATGAATTTTTACTTCTGGAGCTGGTGGAATATTTAAACGTTTCGCCAATTCATTTTGCAAAGCAACAATTTCTTTAATATATTGGTGCCCCCAATATATCGCATCAATCATAATATTTTCTGGTACTTCTTTTGCACTTCCTTCAACCATAGTAATGGCATTGTCTGTTCCTGCAATCACTAAATTCATTTCACTTTCTTCTAATTGGGCGTACGTAGGATTGAGGATAAACTTTTCATCAATTCGACCCACTCGCACAGTACCAATAGGAGTAGTAAAAGGAATGTTAGGGCTAACTATAAGTGCTGCAGATGCCCCAATCATGGCAAAAATATCTGGATCATTGTCTTTATCTGCTGAAAACACACAAGCTGTGACTTGAACTTCATCAGTGTATCCATCTGCAAATAAAGGACGAATAGGTCGATCAATCAAACGCATTGTTAAAATTTCTTTGGTGGTAGGTTTCCCTTCTCGTTTATAAAATCCACCAGGAATTTTCCCTGCTGCAAATGTTTTTTCTCTGTAATCCACAGTTAGAGGCAGAAATCCAGGATCTTCTTTTAATGCTTGCGATACAGCACATACAAAAACAACTGTATCTCCATAGCTTACTGTCACTGCTCCATCAGATTGAAACGCAAATTTCCCAGTTTCAATCTTTAAAATACGTCCTGCCAATTCTTTTTCAATAGTCATCAACACAACTTTTCTGCCTTTCCTTCATCATATAAAAAAGTCTCATAATATGTAATAATAAAATTACGCATGATAAATTTCCTACGATCAAGAAATTTACCCCATGCGTAATTTTTGATAGCGAATCTATTTACGAAGACCCAAACGTTCGATTAAACTTTTGTATCTTGCAAAATCATTGGCTTTGAGGTAACGAAGTAAAGAAGTTCTTTTCCCGACCATAAATAATAAACCACGACGCGAAGCATGATCTTTTTTATGAACTTTAAGATGTTCTGTTAAATTTTTGATGCGATTCGTTAGCAAAGCAACTTGTACTTCTGGAGAACCAGAATCTGTTTCGTGAATTTTGTAGGTTTGGATTGTTTCTTGTTTTGTTTGAGAAGATACTGCCATAATTTTTATCCTTTAAATTTTCCTTTTTTTGTTTTTGCTATTTTTTGCAAAGTTTTTATATTTTATTGTATATATTTTCTGCAAAATTTTATATTTATAAAAAATATATATTTGCAGGTAGCTTAGTAATGTGGATATAAATCCAACGATAAATGTTGAGACCCTTTTGATAAAGGAATATTATGTTTATCCAAATATATTTGGTATGGTTTCCAAAGTCTAAATGGAACAGAATCATAGACCATTTTTACAAATGCTATGATGCTTTGTATTTCAAGACGCTTTTCACAAGTTAAATTTTCTGTATCTAATAAAGAAGCTTGATAAATAATGGTGCGAAATTTTTCCAATTTTTCATTGGGGATGCGTACTTTATTTTTCTCTAAAATCAAACCTGTGACTTCTAAACGTTGTCCTTTGTCTCGTATTGCATAATGAACTTTTTTATTATTGACTTGAAAGCCAGCATGTAAAATAACCTTCATGAGGTTTGAACTAAGGTCTTCTGGAAACGGCATAGGAGCAGAAATCGTAATATCATCTGCATATCGTGTGTATTTATAACTTGCACCATATGTAGACAACAATCGAAAAATTTCTTTGTCTAAACGCAAACATGCAAGATTTAACAAATAACCAGAACAAGGACCACCTTGGGGCAGTTGATTATTGTATGTAGTCAATTCTACTAATAAAGCAATAGCATAATCTAACACTGCATGTGGTACTGCAACGCCTAAATGTTGCAACGGCATTTTTAAATAACGAACATATAAATGCTTGACTCGTTGCGACGTTATAGAAGGAAACGCATCTTTAATGTCAAGATTTAAAACAGCACCTGCTGTTTTTAAATGATAAGAAGCATTTGTTACAATAGATCTACTAGGAATAAAACCATGAGCAGCATTTGAGGAAGGAATGCGATATAAAAGACGATCTAAAATACGGCGTTGGATCATTTTTAATACATCGCAAGGAGATGTGATTTCACGAAAAAATCCACTGTCACCTTTAGGAATTTTCCATATATCATAGGCAGTTCCTAAACGAATGGATTCCAGAGCTTGTTGAATTTGCTCTGCTGAAACATCCAGCCATGCCTCCAGATGTCCAACGGCTTGCTCCTTTAGAACTTCTTGTTGGCTAGGTCCTGTTACCTGGGGAGCAGGTGTGAGAAATCGTTGCGAAGTGTAGGTTGGTGTAATAGCCAGTAAAACAGCACAACCACAATTTGCACAATGAACCATGCTTCCAGGAAAAGCTTCCGTTACATTCCAACCTGAATTACATTGAGGACATTGAACTTTAATACTCATAATAACTCCCACTCTAATATTTTTTAGAGCAAAAAAAAAACCAGGTTGGTATTTTAAAAAAGCTCGAACCTTTCGGCACGAGCCTTTGTTTCTTGACTGCGCGCAAAATTCAAACTTCAAAGTTTTGTCGTATAGATATAATTCTATAGCGAAATTTCTAAGATGCTTTAAAATCAAGCATCTTGGGAAGAAATAACATGCATATACTATTTGTATAACTCATATGTACTATAGTATAGCATGCCCTCTCTAGTAGCTTGCCTAGCTCTTTTCACTTTGAAGAAACCTACCCTCTCCTCATTGGATACCAATGACTACATAGCTAAAAGCTACACGAGGAACACCAACTTACTTGGTTAGGTAGCCAGTCAAATTTTTTCTCCCTTTATTGTATCTTGAAACTTATTTTTGTCAAGGAAAATTTTTCAACAAGACCATTTTATCATTTATAAGATTTTTTAATTACTTTATATTTTTTTGATATATTCCTATATCTTATATTTTTTCTATTTGTTTTTACATTATTTATGTACTTTATATTTTCCGTTCCTACAAACCTATAAAATCCTTAAATAGCTATAAAAATCTATAAATAAGATTTCTGTTGTATTTCTGTTTCAACCTTGCTGGTTACAATCTGATTTATTACTAAATCTGACTGCATTGCCGTCAAGTCCGCAGACGTAAATTCGGCAA
>JAGOMP010000070.1 GCA_017993505.1 Planctomycetota bacterium | reverse complement strand
TTTATAAAATTTTGTATTATAAAGGTATTTTAAATGCCATTGTATCTTTGTTATTTTTGTTATAGAATTATTTTTGGGAATTATTATACATTTGAGCTACCTCATATACAAGCTAAGGTTTGTTTAAAATGTTTTCAAACATTACCACGTTGCAAAGTTTGTAATTTCCCTTTAAAAAAAGATATAGAACAATGGGACGGCTTGTGTTCTCATTGTAAAAAAAAAGCACCACAATGTTCTATTTGTAAAAAGCCGATTTTTGGTCAATATATGCAAATTCAATCTGAAAAGATTTGTTTATCTTGCCAAAAAAAAGCACCTACATGTTACCAATGTAAGCGTCCTTTATCAGAATACATGGAAGTGCAAGGGAAAAAAGTTTGTCTTGCTTGTGCACAAAAATTAGAATATTGCCATGGTTGCCAAACTCCTTTATGGAAGCAATATGTGCAGTATGATGGAGATTCTCGTAAATTTTGCAAACAATGCAGTCAAAAGAAAAATCTTTGTAGCGTATGCTTTATGCCCTTAGGCAATATGTTTCGCACCATGTCTGACCAACGACGCATTTGTAGTCGTTGTTTAAAAACAGCTATTAAATCTTCAAACCAAGTCAAAGCAATCTTGAAAAAAATCTTACCCATTATGCAAAGACTCTTTCGCATCAGCATTTCTCCCTTTACTTCGTTTCATTTAATCGACTACCATACATTGCAAAAATTGCGTGAAAAATACGATACTGCAGGGCGAATTGATAAAAAATCATTGGGTATTTTTATAGGTAAAGACGGTGCTTTAGACATATATATCTTAGAATATTTACCATATTCTATGTGTGTGGGAACATTGGCGCATGAATATACGCATGCTTGGCAGTCAGAAAATTTACGATCTGACACAGATATATTGTACATTGAAGGACTTGCACAATGGGTTGCATATTATGTCCTGTTAGATATGGGCTATACTACAGAAGCAGATCGCATTCCAAAAATGACAGGTATATATGGCAAAGGGTTTCATAAAATCATGAAACTAGAAAAAAAATATGGGAAAGCAACATTATTGGAAAAATTTAAACAAAAATTTGGACGTAGCTAATACAAGATGTTTTTACTTAACATTTAAAGTTGATTTTTACAAAGAAATTGTATATAATCTTTTATAAAAAAAGGTAAATACGAATATAAAAAATCAAAAAAAATTAACGAATAGAGGCGAGAAAGGCGTCCAGCAATTATATTGCAAAAAATTCAATATGGCCTTGCTATTTGATTGTCCGTTTTGTAGCTATAGTAAAAAAGTTCCTGATAGCTATTATAATAAAAAAATTAAATGTCCACGTTGTTTAGCTACAATTACTTTAGGATTGCCTCAACCAACAGCATTGACAGCATTAGCTTTACCAGAAGAAGATATTCCAGCAATTAACCAAACTGCCATTGAAGTAGAACAAAGTTCGATTATGATGGAATGTCCCTATTGTGGTGAATGTATCAATACAGAAGAACAATATTGTCCCAATTGCAACCAAACTATTCGGCAAGATGAAATCCCAGACAGCGATGTGAAAAAAAAGAGAACATATAAAACTCACATATTAGGTTTTCTTGCTCTCATTCCTGCTTTAGGCATTATTTTTGGTCCTTTTACTATCTTCCATAGTTTAAAATTGCATCCTAGAAATGCGTTTGAAAAAACTTACACCCATGCTTGTACCATGATGGGATTAGTTGGTTTTATGAGTTCTATGTTATTTTGCCTTGCACTTGTAAAAATAATATTATTTACATAAAAACTTAGATACAATATATATACTGATGTTGTATTCACTTATATTATTTTGTCTTATGCTTGTAATAATCATAGTATGTAAGTAAAACTTACATAAAAAATGTATAATTATGTTCAGTTATATTAGCCTATATTATTTTGTCTTGTAAAGATTATATTGTCTATATTGAAATAAAAGAAAGAAGCCCTATGGAAAGTATCATACAAAAGTTCATTGAAAAGGGAGTTGTCATACCACAAATTCATCAAATTTTTATTTCTTCTGATGTGTCGGTAGATCAAATAGAAAGCGGTGTTGTACTTTTGCCAGGTACTTTTCTAGAAGGTCAAATACAATTAGGTAGTGGAACCATCATTGGCCCTAATGCAAAATTAAAAAATGTATATTGTGGTAGAAATGTACAACTGCAAAGCGGTTGCTATGAAAATTGCGTATTTTTAGACAATGCCAAAACTCGCTCCAATGCTGAAATTCGAGGCGGTTCTTTACTCATGGATCAATCTGAAACATCCCATACTGTGGGCTGTAAAATGACGATTTTAGGAATGAAAGTCGTTGTAGGAAGTGTTGTCAATTATTGTGATGTTTTTGTTTCAGGTGGAACAGAAGACGCATTTTCCTTTACAGAAATAGGTTCTGGTGCCATTCACTACAATTTTACACCTAGTGGATTAAAATTTAGCTCGCTCATTGGTTCTGGTGCAGTGGGAGAATTTTTTGGATTATTTCCTCAAACATTTATTGGTGGCCAAACAAAAATCATAGCACCTGTGAGTATTGGTTCGCAAGTTTTAATTCCTGCAGGTCTTTCAGTTCGCCAGTCTGTACCTTCTGGTAAACTTTATGTAGAATCTCCTTTACATAGCGTGCAAAAAAACTTTTCCTTACACATGCTCACTTCCACCATTGAAAAAGTTCAAACTACTGCACAATGTATTTTGCACTACAAAGCCTTATCTCTATTTTTCCAAAAAGTCCGTTTACTATTTGCACAAATACAAAAGGATACTTTTTTAGAATCTCTCTTACAACAAGCCATAGAAACAGTACAAGCAAATATCAACGAACGGATGTACTGGCTATTTAGCGACATTGGTTTATTTTCTAAATTAGCAAATTCTGAAAAAATCCATGTCCAACAATTAGAACAAACTACAGTAGAAAAAAAAGTCACTTTTCATTTACAAGAAATCGCAGAACACCAAGCTCTACAAAATATTCAACAAGAATTACAACAAATTTTAATTGAAAAATTTCCTACCATTCCCTTAGAAAACGAATTCATAGAAATTTGGAAACAACATGTACAAAGCCAAACATGGCAAGATTACTTTTCTTGCATGGTCGCTTTATCTAAAGAAAACAAAAAACTAGGAAGTACTTGGCTCCAATCTCTTATCCAAACACAATACAAGAAAATACAAAATAAAATCGAAATTGCTGTACAACATTCTGAATGTATGAAACAATGGGAAAAAACAATCCAAGATTTACAAAAATATTATTCTACTTTTCAATGGATGCTACAAAATAAAATTTTATTATTTGACGGCACTTGGGATAAAGAAAATTTAGGCCAATTGTATTCTCATCTAGAAAGAACTACAGATATACGCCCCATTGCTTGGAATCTTTTTAAAACAAATCCCATTGAAACTTTAGGCATAGAAAAATGGGAACGACTCCTTAACATATTAAAAGACTGGACGCTCCCAGCTTTAATTCAATGGAACTCTTTACTAACCATGATGCAAAATGCTAGTCTAGAAGATCCTATTGCACCACTTCTACAAAGCACCATGTTTTGTTTTCATGGAACAGATGGATTGCGAGGGCCAACAAGTATATCTTTACAACCTACCTTAAAAGATGCCATTTTACATTGGATACAAACGCATGAAATCACGCCTGAATTTTTTGAATCCTTAGCACGAAACACAGTGCTTGCTTGGGAAACATTCACAAACACAAAAATTTCCAACGTTCTCATTGGTTGCGACCCGCGAGACATATATTCTGACAATCCACAAACAAAAGAATGTTTTTACCAAGCTATACTAAAAGGCGTCCTTTCTTTAGGAAAAACAGTCTATGATGCTGGCATCATTCCTATTCCCTGTATGCCCTATACTTTAGCCTATTATAACTATCCGTATACAGATCATGAAATTTCCATTGCATTATATAAAAGTGCTTCGCACAATCCTGCATCGCAAGACGGACTTAAAGTTTTTATTTGCCAAACAAATGAAGAAATAGGCACAACGTACTATTCAAAATTGCCCGTTCGAGTAGAATGCATCATTGCTGCTTTATTGTACGAAGAAGCACAACATGGCTTTACAAGTACAAAACAAGGCATTTACCAACCTTTTCATAGCAAAGCACAAGAAATTTTACGACATACTATGTGGAATGAAGAAAACAAACCTGTTGTAAACAATATAACCTTTCTTGTCATGGATTTTGCGCATGGTTCCTTTGGTTCAGGAGAATACAATCAAAGTAGCGTAAAAAAATTAGTTGAAACCATGCAAATCGTAGGCAACCAACCTAATGGAAAAAACATCAATAGCAATCAAGGTACAGACCGAGTTGGAGCAGCTCATTTAGAAAATATAGTCAGCATCTCTCGCCAAGACATAGAATTTGGCAATAAATTTTATGGATTCCCAGCTTTAGACGCTCTTTTTCAATATGGGAAACAACATAATCAGGAATTACAAACAACAGGAAGTGCTTGGGCATTATTTACAGACGGTGATGGTGATAGAAGTTACGTTGCTTTATACGAACCAAAATCTGATTCCCTTCATATTATCGATGGCGATGAAGCACTCTTTCAACAAATTCATCAAATGCACTATGAAAAGCAAATCAAAGTAGGCGATACTTTCAGCTTTACAGTAGAATCCAGCATTCCATTTATCCAAGCATTGTACGACTTTCTACAACAACATTATCCCACTCGTCTTATTTTATCAGATAAAGAAAAAATTTCTGATCAACATGTAAATCTAAAACTTTGTCCTGTAGGTGATAAACATTTATTGCAATGGCAATGTCCTGGTGCTGAATCTTCAGGACATATTTTAAGAAAATACATAGTTGTAAGCAAAAATAACACAACAGAAAATACTGTATATACAGGAAACGGTCCGCTTGCAGGGCTACATACAGTGGCAGCCATCACGCGTATATTGCAAACAGAGCAAAACGCATGGGATTTGATTTTACATCCTTATGAAAAGCCTTGGAATACAATTTTATATATTTATTTTGTACAAAAATCCCTCTGGTACAAAGAAAGTCCACTATGGAAACACGTGGTACAAATATTAAATAAGGCGTGCAATGATTATTTATTAACAAAAATTGATTTTCATCAAGAACAAAATACTCTATATTATATTGCGAAAAAAAAGCAAGAAACACAATCGCAACATATAGAATTTGCCATTCTTGCACGACCTTCAGGAACTGAAAATAAATTTGGAATTAAATTTTATGGAAGCGAAAAAACTAGATCGTTTTTTCAACGAGTTTCAGAAATGCTTTTTATAGAAATCGCTCCGAAATTAAAAGATGCTACACTACAACTTTGTCAAGAGGAATATAAGATATTGGAAATTTTACAACAACAAGAAAATTTTATATCTTTAGAAGATTTAAAACAAAAAATGTTTCCTAATATAGTTTTATCCTCCGCTCAAAATGCTTCTTTTATGAGTATTATAGAAGCTATTTCCGAAAAAGCCCAAAATCTAGCGTTCTATGATGGAACTCGTTTGAAAATAACTCCTCGTGGAATTGCATATTTAGCAAACCAATAAAATTTGAAAAGTTTTGTTTAGACATCTAAACAAAGATTCACTCAAAAATAACCACATTACATATAAGGGACATATTTTGAAACAAGAACATAAAGAACGAGTTGTGGAAGAAGTCATCAGTCGAGTGTTGAGCAATCAAATTGCCAATGCTGACAAAGTGTCTTTAGAAACAGTCATCAATGATACCATCTATCATGCTCGAAAACGATTAGAGGCAAAAAAAACAACCCGAAAAACAAAAAAGTCTATCCTATATTGGAAAAAACTCAAAAAACGCTTAATACACAGCTCTGAAGAAGAGCAAAAAAAAATTTTGCGTGAACTCATTACTCATTTTACCTCAGAAATCGTAGGAAATTTTAATCCAAAAGTTTATAAATTTGCATCCAATGTTTTGCCTGTTGCTCTGAGCCTTATGTTGAACGCCTTGTCACCTTGTAATTTAATCAAACATCTACCCAAATTCCCCGATCTATCAGAACGAATCATCATTGAAGGCGAAATAGAATTAATCCAATCTTTGCAAAAAGTAGGCACAATTATTTTAGTTCCCACACATTTAAGCAATATGGATTCCATTGTCATTGGTTGGTCTTTATATAAAATTAACTTGCCACCATTTATTTATGGTGCTGGAATCAACTTATTTACTAATTTTCTACTAAGCTACTATATGAACAACCTCGGTGCATATAAAGTAGACAGAACAAAAACAGCAGGACTTTACAAAGAAACATTAAAAGAATACGCCACTTGCACATTAGAATTTGGATACCACAATTTATTTTTCCCAGGAGGAACAAGAAGTCGTTCTGGTGCTTTAGAACAAAACCTCAAACTAGGTCTTCTCGGCTCTAGCATGCCAGCATACATCAACAACCTAATACACCAAAAAGAAAAACCAAACTTCTTTGTAGTTCCTTGCACCCTTTCCTATCAAGTGGTACTCGAAGCAGAACGACTCATTGAAGATGAATTAAAAGTTTCTGGCAAATCACAATACATCATGGAAGATGATGAATTTTCCCAATTTGGTCGCATTTACAATTTTCTACAAAATTTACTAAAACTAGACTCCAAAATTTATGTTCGAATTTGTCCTGCCATGGACTTATTTGGAAATCGAGTAGATAAAGAAGGAAAATCGTACGACAAACGAGGACGCCAAGTAGACATCAGACAATACGTCATGCAAAACAACGAAATTGTACGTGATGAACAAAGAGACAGACAATACACAAAAGACTTAGGCGAAGAAATTGTAAAAAGCTACAAAAAAAACAATGTTATCATGAGTACGCACATTGTTTCTTTCACTATATTCTGCATCTTGAAAAAACAAAATGCAGACATGGATCTATACCATCTTTTACGAACAGGTGGACGAGAAGATAATCTACCTTTAAACCAAGTCTACCATGCCCTTCATACAGTAATGGAACGCCTCAAAGAAAAAGTTTCTCAAGGCGAACTTGCTATGGATCACGATTTACAAAATGCACCTGTAGAACGTATCTTAGATGATGCTATCAATCATTTTCAAAGTTATCATAAAATCGTTGTTATAATGCGACGAGGTGATCGACTCTACCCCAGCGATCCCAAATTGCTTTATTATTACCACAATCGTTTATTAGGGTATGATTTGGAAAAGGAAATAGAGTAATGGGAAAATATGATTCAGTAGCCGTCATCGGTGGAGGAAGTTGGGGAACTACTATTGCACACTTGCTCGCAAAAAAAGGAAAACGGACATATCTTTGGCTACGAGATAAAACAATATTCCAAGAAATAAAAAATAGCCACAGAAACAAAAAATACACATTAGAACATGACTTACACCCTGCTATCATTCCAAGTCTAGATATGAGAGAAGTTGTACAACGATCTGAAATCATCATTGTAGCAATTCCCTCGGAAAGTTTTCGAGAAGTTGCCTATCAAATGGGAAACTACGTACAAGGCGACCAAATCTTAATTTCAGCTTGTAAAGGCATTGACTTACAAAAATGTTGCACCATGAGCGAAGTTCTCAAAGAAGAAACATGTGCAAAAAAAATAGGCGTGCTTTCTGGTCCCAATTTATCGCAAGAAATTCTCAAAGGACATCCTGCAGCAGCAGTTTTAGCTAGCAAATACCATGAAGTAATCCATAAAGGCATGGACACTATCAGTTCTCCTGACTACAGAATCTATGGTAGCGAAGACATTGATGGTGTGGAACTCGGTGGCGTTGTTAAAAACATCATTGCCATTGCAGCTGGCATGAGCGATGGTAAAGGTTTTGGTGTCAATACAAAAGCTCTCCTTGTTTCTCGTGGCATCAATGAAATGGGACGCGTAGGAATCACTTTTGGAGCAAATCCACTGACATTTACAGGTCTAGCAGGTCTAGGAGACTTACTAGTTACATGTTCCAGCATGCAGTCTAGAAATTATCGACTTGGCTACTACATGGCACAAGGAAAATCTATGAAAACTGCTCTCCAAGAAATGGGCTCAGTTGCAGAAGGAGTCAATGCAACTAAAATATTGTACAGATATTCTCAAAAGAAAAAATTGGAAACCCCTATTATGGATGGTATATACAAAATTTTATACGAACAGCACTCCATCTCAGACATAACTGCCAGTTTAATGGCAAAACTCAATAAATTTGAAATTGATCGTACATTATACGAACTCATCAAAAAGTGATCCTATAGGAAACAATGTTTCCTATCACATCTGAGAAAAAACATTGTTTCCTAATTTTTCATAAAAAATTTTACATTTTTATATTGCTACTCCTCGTAACATATATTGCTACAAGAAGTAGCATAGAAAATACAATACAAAAAATAATGCATCTTTCATAGAAAATTGCTACTCCTTGTAGCATAAAAATACAATTAAAAAATAATGCATCTTTGATTTTTAAAAGGAAATAGAATGGCTGAGATTACATCTCAAAAAAAAGATTATTCAAGATGGTATACAGACGTCATTGCAGAAGCTGAATTGGCTGATTATTCTCCAGTAAAAGGCAGTATGGTAATTCGTCCTTATGGTTTTGCTATTTGGGAAAAATTACAACGATATTTAGATGATAAAATTAAAGAAACTGGTCATCAAAATGCATACTTTCCCTTATTCATTCCCAAATCATTCTTAAGCAAAGAAGCAAGCCACATAGAAGGATTTGCAAAAGAATGTGCCATTGTAACACATTCTAGATTAAAAGCAGAAACTGTTGATGACAAAACTTCTGTTGTAGTAGATCCAAATTCAAAACTAGAAGAAGAATTAATTGTCCGTCCTACTTCAGAGACAATTATCAATGCTATGTTTGCAAAATGGATTCATTCTTGGCGAGATCTACCTTTACTCATCAATCAATGGGCAAATGTAGTTCGATGGGAAATGCGCACACGCTTATTTTTACGAACAGCCGAATTCCTATGGCAAGAAGGTCATACAGCTCATGAAACAGAAGAAGAAGCTGAAGAAGAAACATTGAAAATGCTCTATGTGTATCGTGATTTTATGCAAGACGTTCTAGCTATGCCCATCATTGTTGGTGTGAAAACAGCATCAGAACGATTTGCTGGTGCGAATAATACATATACCACAGAAGCATTAATGGGTGATGGAAAAGCATTACAAGCTGGCACATCCCATAACTTAGGACAAAACTTTGCAAAAGCATTTGGAACACAATTTCAAGATAAAAACGGTGGACTATCGTATGTATGGCAAACAAGCTGGGGAGTTTCCACACGACTTATCGGTGGCATCATCATGATTCATGGTGACGACAAAGGCATCATTGTACCTCCTAAAGTTGCTCCCATTTGCGTTGTCATTGTTCCTATTTATCGCACATTAGAAGAACAAGAAGCTGTTTGTAATTGTGCCTATACCATACGAGATCAAATCAAAAAACAAGGGATCTCTGTACATGTAGATGATAGAGACCAATTTAAACCTGGCAACAAATTTTACGAATGGGAAAAGAAAGGCGTACCTCTACGAGTAGAAATCGGTCCTCGAGATTTAGCCAATCATAAAATTGTTCTTGTTGACAGAATCAGTGGGAAAAAAGAAATCATGGATCAAGACGAATTTGTTCAAAATGTAGAACAAAGACTCGAGCAATTTCAAAAAGATCTATTCCAAAAAGCCGTAGATTTTCGAACAAAAAACAGTTTTTATTTAGACGACTACCAAGAAATGAAACAACAGATAGAAGAAACAGGTGGATTTTTCTATCTACATTGGTGCGGTTCAGAAGAATGTGAAACAAACGTAAAAGAAGAAACAAAAGCAACCATTCGTTGCATCCCTCTTGATTCCAAAGAAGAACAAGGAAAATGCATTTATTGTGGCAAACCTAGTTGCCGCCGAGTTATTTTTGCAAAATCATATTAAAATATTATGCTAGCTCCCCAAGCTAGCATAATCATAGACATATATTTGGTACGTATTTCAACATCCCAAAAACTTCTTGAAGAGGTTAAAATTATGGGTGCTAATAAACAAGAATTAGATGATTATTATTCATTAATAGAATTAATTGAAAAAATTGGAAAAGACGGAGTTGCAGATCTTGTTGCTAAAGGCAAACCAAAAAGATTAATGAAAGGCAACCAAATTTATTTTTTAAAAGTAGATGTCAATCGTATTTTAGGCAACTCATTTACAGGGCAAGACTATGATGATGTCATTATAGATAATGACATTGCTTCTAAAAATATCTTAAAAAAAGTCTGCTTTCTAGAAACATTCATTAAACGACACGACTTAACATATGAAGAAGAAATTTATCGAGACAATAAACTAGATTTATCAAAAGAAATATGCTATGGTCGAGGTGCTGGTGATATAAGACAACAAGAAGAATTTCAAAATACTAGAATCATCTCCTCTCTCCATGGGAAATTATACTTGGACGAAGATAACAATCTTTTATATGAAAACATAAGTCCCAACAAAACAAAAGTCCGAGGCTGCCAAGATAAATCTTACATTTTAGTCCATCCTCAAGAAATTTCTGTTTTATTTCCTTCAGATATTCTAGTAAATATAGAACAATATCCAAAAGGATTATCTTCTTCTATCAAATTAGGTTATCAACAAAAACCGCACTACATTATTAGAATCCAAGCAAAACATAATGACAATAGCTTTTAAAAAAATAGTATGCTATTGTTATAATATTTTTATTGACATAAAAGAGAAAAACACATACAATAAAAGAAAATAAATATTCATATTATTTTATATTTATTTTTAAAAAATTTAAAAATTTTCAGTTTAGAAATATACAATTTAATCTATCAAATAGATTAAAATTTTAAAACATACAACTTATTCAAGTTACTTTAAAATTTCCGAATTTAACAACATACTATTTATTCAACTTACTGTAAATTTCCAAATTTATAAACATACAATTTGATTCATTAAATCAATCAAAAATTTAAAACATACAATTTATTTCAGACTTATTAAAAAAAATTCAAAACTTTTCCAATTTAGAAATATACAATTTGATTCATTACATGGAATTTTATCCATTACATGGTCAAAAGAAAGGTTAATTCATGAAAAAAATGGTAACTATAGACGGTAATGAAGCAGCCGCCTATATTGCTCACAAAACAAATGAAGTCATTGCCATTTATCCTATTACTCCATCTTCAACCATGGGAGAATTGGCAGATGAATGGTCTGTTCAAGGAAGAAAAAACATTTGGGGAACAATTCCTAAAGTAGAAGAAATGCAAAGTGAAGGTGGCGCAGCAGGTGCTGTTCACGGTGCATTACAAACTGGAGCATTAGCAACCACATTCACAGCCTCCCAAGGTCTACTTCTTATGTTGCCCAATGCTCATAAAATCTCTGGTGAATTGAACCCCACAGTATTTCACGTAACTGCACGAAGCCTTGCTTCCCATGCTCTTTCTATTTTCGGCGACCACAGCGACATTATGGATTTACGAACAAGCGGTTTTGCTATGCTCGGTGCTGGTAGCGTTCAAGAAGTCATGGATATGGCTTTAATTGCACAAGCTTCTACCTTAAAATCAAGAATTCCCTTCATTCACTTCTTTGATGGTTTCCGTAGTTCTCACGAAATTCAAAAAATTGAACAAATTTCAGAAGAACAAATTCGTGCCATGATTGATGACGAAGATGTTATGGCTCATAGACAACGTGCTTTAACACCAGATCGTCCTGTAATTCGTGGTACTGCTCAAAACCCAGATCACTTTTTCCAAGCTCGTGAAAAAGTAAATACATACTATGACAAGACACCTGCTATTGTTCAAGAAATGATGGACAGATTCTATAAAGTGGTAGGACGACGCTATAATCTATTTGATTATGTTGGCGATCCAGAAGCTGAAAGAGTCATTGTTTTAATGGCAAGTGGAACAGAAGCTGTTCAAGAAACAGTAGAATACTTACGAAAACAAGGCGAAAAAGTCGGTGTTGTTAAAGTTCACCTCTATCGTCCTTTTTCAGTCGAAGCATTCTTTAAGGCTCTACCAAAAACAGCAGAATATATCGCAGTTCTTGATAGAACAAAAGAAGCTGGTAGCATTGGTGAACCTCTTTATATGGACGTTGTCAATGCAATGTACGAAGGCAAGAAAAAAGGGATCAACCACTGTATGAGAACTGTCATTGGTGGTCGCTATGGTTTATCTTCCAAAGAATTTACTCCAGCCATGGTCAAAGGCGTATTTGATGAACTAAAAAAAGAAAATCCCAAACGACAATTTACAGTGGGCATCCATGATGACGTTACCCATTTAAGTCTTGAATACGATAAAAACTTCTCCACAGAAGGCGATGATGTATTTCGTGGTATATTCTACGGTCTAGGATCTGACGGAACTGTAGGTGCCAATAAAAACTCCATTAAAATCATCGGTGACTATACAGACAACTATGCACAAGGCTATTTTGTCTATGATTCCAAAAAAGCAGGTGCAGTGACAGTTTCTCACTTACGTTTTGGTAAAAACCCGATTCATTCTACATACATTGTAGACAAAGCAAACTTCATAGCATGCCACCAATGGGAATTTATCAACAAATACGACATGCTCAAAGATGCTATTCCTGGTGCAACATTCTTACTCAATAGCCAATATGGCCCTGAAGAAGTCTGGAATCACCTACCAAAAGAAGTACAAAAAAGCATTATAGAAAAACAAATCAAATTTTATGTCATTGATGCATATAAAGTAGCCAGTGACAACAACATGGGCATTCGCATCAATACCATCATGCAAACATGCTTTTTTGCAATTTCCAACATCCTTCCAAAAGAAAAAGCACTGGAACTCATTAAAGAATACATCACCAAAAGCTATGGCAAAAAAGGTGAACAAATCGTTAAAATGAACCACCTTGCAGTAGACAATTCTGTTGCAAACTTACACCAAGTAGATTATCCTAAAGAAGTTACAGCTACATTTTCTCGTCCTCCTATTTTTGAAAATGCACCAGAATACGTACAAAACGTACTAGGACGCATTATGCAAAGAGAAGGAGATGAATTACCTGTCAGTGCATTCCCAGATGATGGCACATTCCCTACAGGAACTACACAATACGAAAAACGCAACATTGCTCTAGAAATTCCTATTTGGGACAAAGACGCATGCATCCAATGTGGAAAATGTTCCTTTGTATGTCCTCATGCTGCCATTCGAACAAAAATATTTAAAGCTGACAGCTTAAATGATGCTCCTGCTTCTTTTGAAACAGTAGACTATAAAAGCAAAGAATATCCAGGATGCAAATTCAGAGTGCAAGTGGCTCCAGAAGATTGTACAGGTTGTGGTTGTTGTGTATCACTTTGCCCTGTTAAAAACAAAGAAGATAACACACGCAAAGCCATCAACATGAAACCTGTTCAAGACCATAGAGAAACAGAAAAAGTCAACTATGATTACTTCCTAGCACAAAAAGACGTAGACAGAAGCAATGTTCGATTAGACACAGTCAAAGGCTCTCAACTCCTACGTCCTCTATTTGAATACTCTGGCGCATGTGCAGGTTGCGGTGAAACAGCATACATCAAACTCATGACACAACTCTTTGGCGATAGAGCAGTCATTGCCAACGCAACAGGTTGTTCTTCCATTTATGGCGGAAACTTACCTACCACACCCTATTGCAAAAATGCAGACGGTCGCGGTCCAGCTTGGTCCAACTCTCTATTTGAAGACAATGCAGAATTTGGTCTAGGATATAGACTCACTCTAGACAAACACAATGAATTTGCATGCGAACTCCTACAAATTCTAGCCCCACAAATCGGAGAAGACCTAGTCACAGCTATTTTAACAGCAGACCAATCTACAGAAAAAGGCATCCAAGAACAAAGAGAACGAGTCGAAATTCTCAAACAAAAACTTGCTCCTATGACAACTATGGAAGCAAAACACCTTCATAGCCTTGCTGACGTACTTGTTAAAAAGAGCGTATGGATCCTAGGCGGTGATGGTTGGGCATACGACATTGGATACGGCGGTTTAGACCATGTACTCGCATCTGGACACAACGTCAACGTCCTTGTACTAGATACAGAAGTATACTCCAATACAGGCGGACAAATGTCTAAATCCACACCCATGGGTGCAGTAGCAAAATTTGCAATGGGCGGTAAACCAAGACCTAAAAAAGACTTAGCCCTAATGGCACTTAGCTATGGTTTTGTATACGTTGCAAAAATTGCAATGGGATACAATGACCAACATTGCGTCAGAGCATTCTTAGAAGCCGAAGCCTACAATGGTCCTTCCCTCATCATTGCCTATTCTCACTGTATTGCTCATGGAATCAACATGGTAAATGGATTTGAACAACAAAAGAAAGCTGTTCTTAGCGGATGCTTTCCTACACTACGATTCAACCCTGAAAAAATTGAAATAGGAGAACCTCCTTTGACATTAGATTGCAAAGAACCAAGCATACCTCTAGAAGACTACATCTATAATGAAAACCGCTACAAAATGCTACAAAAATCTAATCCAGAAGCAGCAAAAGAACTCCTAGAAAGAGCAAAAGACAATGTAAAATCACGTTGGAATCTCTACAAACAAATAGCAGAGATGACTTGGTAAAACATTTTCACCCAGCTTTCTTATAAATCAATATTTCTAAGAAAGCAAAAAAAAATGATGGATTATAAATTAAATCCATCATTTTTTTATCTCTATATACAAACACAATCTATTAAACAACTCTCTTAGATTATCATATTTCTTTCATTCATTATCAAAACATATTTTCTTAGATTACCATTACATCATTTCACTATAAAAATGCATTCTATTAAACAAATCCTCTTAAATTATCATATCCCTTTTCACTATAAATAAAAAAATATGAAAAAAACAATTGACTTTCTTATATAAAATATACTATAATAAACATATAAACATATAAACATATAAACATATAAACATATAAAATGAAATATATTTTTTGCTAGACAAAAAATGTAACAGATAAAACATAAAAAAATAACAATTTTTTTCATACAATTATACTTTATATGAAGAAAAGTATATCTATCCTAAAGACAATATCTTTAGGATTTTTTTTATTTTCTACGCATTCATTATATCTTTTTAGTAGTTATTTAACATTTGCCTCCCACCCCCAGTGCAACATTGCCTCCCCAGAGCAACATTCCTTCCCAGAGCAACATTCCTTCCCAGAGCAACATTCCCTCCCCAGAGCAACATTCCCTCCCCAGAGCAACATTCCCTCCCCAGAGCAAATTCCCTCCCCAGAGCAACATTCCCTCCCCAGAGCAACATTCCC
>JAGOMP010000069.1 GCA_017993505.1 Planctomycetota bacterium | reverse complement strand
TTCAATAGGTTCTTCAACAGGTTCTTCGATAGGTTCTTCGATAGGTTCTTCAACAGGTTCTGCGATAGGTTCTGCGACAGGTTCTGCGATAGGTTCTTCGATAGGTTCTGTGACAGGTTCTGCGACAGGTTCTTCGACAGGTTCTGTGACAGGTTCTTCGATAGGTTCTGTGACAGGTTCTGCGACAGGTTCTTCGATAGGTTCTTCGATAGGTTCTGTGACAGGTTCTGCGACAGGTTCTTCAATAGGTTCTGCGATAGGTTCTTCGATAGGTTCTGCGTCAGGTTCTTCAACAGGTTCTGCGATAGGTTCTGCGACAGGTTCTGCGACAGGTTCTGCGATAGGTTCTGCGATAGGTTCTTCAACAGGTTCTGCGACGGGTTCTGCGATAGGTTCTTCAACAGGTTCTGCGATAGGTTCTTCAACAGGTTCTGCGACAGGTTCTGCGATAGGTTCTTCGACAGGTTCTTCGATAGGTTCTGCGATAGGTTCTTCAACAGGTTCTTGTACTGTTACAGGTTCTTGTACTGTGACAGGTTCTTGTACTGTTACAGGTGCTTGTACTGTGACAGGTTCTTGTACTGTTACAGGTTCTTGTACTGTGACAGGTTCTTGTACTGTTACAGATTCTTGTACTGTTACAGATTCTTGTACTGTTACAGGTGCTACAGTTGTAATAGGAGTTTTATCTTTAAGAGGAGACCATTGTTTAACTTGGTTATTGTCTAAAATATAGATATTTCCATTTTCATAAGCTATAAAATTTTTGTCTTCGAAGTTTACATTTTTTCCAAAAGTTGTGCAATAAAAACCAAGAACTTTATAGCGTCCAATTTCATCTATTCCTAAAACAACATTGCCAGAAAGACTAGCAAATGCTTTCATTTTTTTTATATCAATTTTTTTGGCTTCAAATTTTTGAGCAATTCGAGTAGCTTCTACTTTCCCGAGCATAAAAGTTGCACTGCCAAATTCTCCATCTTTTTCTACAATATTTAGGAGCCATGCAGATAAGTCTTGTTGACCTTGTTTCCCTAGGTCAATTTTTGTATCTACTAAAACTGCATTTTCAGAAGCTTTTGCCCAATCACCTTTAGCCAGAGCTTCTGCAAATTGTTGGACAATTTTTTTAGGTTCTTTTGTTGGATCAGTAGAGGAAAAGAAAACAAAAACTAAAACAACTATAACTACTATGGTGATAATCCATTTACGCATACTCATATAATATGCTCCTTTATCTTTTTTCTGGTAGCTGTTTAAAAATTTTTAAAGAAATTTAAAATTTATATTGCTATGTTTAAATCACTAGCCTTAATATTCTTTTTTTTTGATTATAACTTATTTTATTTTAATTGCTAGATAAAAATTTAATTGCGAGATAAAAAATTTTTTATTTTATACTTCAAGGATACGTCTATATTACCAACCGTAAAGTATGTTATCTTGTAGAATCCATAGATGATTGCCTGAAAGTGCCATTTGTGAATAAGAATTCCCTCTTTCATGCTGATCAATGTTTTGTTGCCATATATTTCGTCCTAAATTTTTATCGTAAATCATGAACCAAGATTTATATCCATATGAGTATTGATTTGCTAATGCTATGATGTATTCTGGTGTATGGAGGAATTCACATTGAACTCTAGAGGCAACTAGGGATTGTACCCAAGAAATTTTCCCATGTTGTGCAGATACCTTTGTAAGGTATTTTCTATCGGAACGTTTTTCTAAAAAATATAAATTTTTAGAATCTACTAGAAGTTGTTGAATATATTGATCTTGACAGTGACTTTGCCATTTTATAGTTCCTTTATGAACATTGAGGCCTATGATTTTCTTGTTGGCAATAACAAATATTGTGTCTTCATTGGCAGTGATTTGGACTTTTTTTCGTTTTGATTCTGTATTAAATAAACTGAATGTATTAAAATATGACCATTGTTTTTGAAATGGATTTAAGGAGTAGTAATCGAGTCTTGTATTGTCATTCACGATACATAATCCATTATTTTCAAATATAATGATAGAATAGGGAAATACATCACTTTTATTTTGTGTGTTTTGGAAAAATTTTTTTAATAATCCTGTTTGTTTTGCATATATGTGTAAGTTGTCTTTTTCTACTGTGCATAGAATAATGTATTCTTCAGAAATTTGGAATTCGTTAATTTCTTTTACAGAGAGTGTTTTTTTCCATTGGGGTTGTAAGTCTAAGGAATAAGTCTGTAGTTGGAATTCTTCTTCATTTTTGTTTTGGCAAAGAACAGCAATGATTTGATAATCTAGTTGAATTTTATATAGACATTTTGGAAATGGTTGTTTTTGTAAAATCTTGCCAGTTGTTCGATCGACTTGGTATATTTCTTCTTGCGACCAAGCATATAGATATTCTCCAATAAAGCCTATTTCATAAATCCATTGAAAGGAAGAGTTTGTCCAAATTTCTTTTCCTGTTTTTCCATCCAAGCAATATAATGTTTCATTACTTGTTAAAAATAATAGATCTTTATTACTTTCTTGGCAATCTCCTATGGGAGTTAATATTCTTACTTTATGGTCATTTTTATATTTTTTTTGATAAAAGGGTACTCTAATTCGTGCATTTCTTTGAAAATGAAATTGAGGAATAACTATAGTTGGAATTGTACTATATATTTTTTGAGATAATTTTTTTTGGATCCATTCAACAATAGACATTCCATTTATTTTTTCTGCACTGTTTTCACTCTCTTTTTGTAATTGAAATAGATATTTTTTGGCTTGTTTCCAAGATTGTTTTTTTTCAAAACATTCAATAATAATAGCAATAAATTGTTCTTTTTGAGAGAGTGTGTCTAAATTATTGGAATATATTAAATCAATGCATTCTTGAAATTTATCTTGACTATAGAGAATTTGAGCTTGTTCTAGATAGATTTCAGAAATATTACTATAATTTGGGTATTTTTGAGCAATTTGTTCATATTCAAAGTAATTTTTTGTGAGTTTTGCGTTTTCATGTTGTTTTTGTGCTTTTCTATTATATTCTTGGTATATTTTTTGACCTTGTTCTTTGATTAAGTAATCAATTTGCTTTATTGCCCATTGTGTAGCTGATATTTCTTTATATGTATGTTCTACTGGTACTGTTTCAATGATATTTTGATATACATCGACTGCTTTTCCCCATTGTTTTTGTTTTATATAGGTATCACCTAATATATCAGCAACATATATTTTTAGGTAAACTAATCCCATCCATGAAAGAGGATAAGTTCTATCTCCATACAAATTGTTGAGTTTTTTAGCGTATTGTTCGACTATGTTGTATCTCTTTTGGCTTTTGGCATACGAGATAATTTCTAAAAGAATAGAAATATGTTCGTTTTCATCCTGTATGTATGTTTCAGCTTGTTGGTAACTTCTTAATGCAGGAAATGATTTATAAATTTTTTGATAATTTTTTGCTTGTTGGATATAGTAATCTTTCAGGCGTTCATTGGCTTTTCTATAATAATCGTTTGATTTTGCTTTTGCTATTTTTTGAATTTGCTCATACATTTTCAAAGCTTTTTTTGATGTTTTATTATCTTTGATATAAAATTCAGCTAAATTCCATAAATTATCTAAAGAGGCATCATCTTGGTATGCTTTTTGTAATCGTGCTTCCATTTGTTTTAAATTACTGTATATGTAAAGGTCATTGTGTGTTGCAACAATAGTATAGAAAGCTGAATTAATAATATGCCCAGTTCTTTGAGAATCATGTCTGCATTCCATATTTTTGATAACTTTCATACTGGGAATGTCAATTTCATAGATGCTTTTTCTTCCAGGATAGTATAGCGTATTTTTATGAATCATGCCATATCCTGACGTATTTTCTAAAAACATTTGTATAGTTTGTATATGTTTTCCGTTGTGTGCATCTAAAAAGAGAATATTTTTTCCACTGATAATGACTTTGTCATTTTGCACACCTAATAAATAGGTTGCATCAGTTCTGCGGTATTCCCAAATTTTTTCTCCGCTTATTGCATCTATGCAATATAAAAGGTAGGAATCGATAGGGGCAAAGTATAATTTGTCTTTATAAAAAATCAGAGGGCAATTGTACCAACTAGCAGGGCGATAATGTGTGAGTAGTGCTGCTTGATCTGATTCTGTATAGGTGGGCAATGGAATTCGATCGTATTTTCGAATCCAAGTGATGTTTTCTTCTATAGGATTCACTGCACAAATAGCACCAAGATGGTTTAAATAGTATAATCGCCCGTTCCCGGCTACAATTTTGCTTCCAATGGATTCTCGAACGGGATTATTAAATATGTTGAGTTCTTGTTGTGCAGAACCAATCATTTTTTTCCAAATAATTTTACCAGTTTGGGGATCTAATGCTACTATGTAACTGTTAAAAAGACCTGTTGTTTCTGTCACTCCACAGTAGAGTTTCCCATTCCATACAGTGGGAGGTGTCATGAATGAAATTTTATTTTCAAATTCTTCTTCATCATCTGTTTTGCCACGGACATACCATTCTAAATTTCCAGTAGTTGCATTGATTTTAAAAAGTCTTCGTTCAGCTAATATTTTTCTAATTTGGTATACATTCCAATTATCAACAATTTGACGAGAAGTTCGAACTTCTAAAGTTGCATATATTGCGTTATCATGATATAAGACACTTTGTACAGCTTGTTCATGAGATTCACTAATAATGCTAGGAACCATTTGATAGCACCAAAGCTGTTTCATGGAAACAAGATCATATGCGTATACTGCTCCACCGTTGCTGATATATAATACATTATCAACATATGCAGGATATACAAGTGGAGGACCAGAGCGAACTATAGTAGCCTCATTTACATATCGTCGAACAATATTTTCACGTGGATGTTTAGGGATTGTGATTTTGTCTACATTATTATAGATTTGAACAGGATAGGGCGTAACAAAGGAGTGCGTTGTTTTTCCAGCTAACATAGACCAATTGGTATTTTGGAAACGTGGATATTTTTGTAAGTTTTGTAATTGTTTTTGGATAAAATTTTGTAATGTTGTATTTTGACCAGCAATGCATATGTTGTTTGTTAGAAAATCATCTGTTCGTTCTAACCATTCATTTAAAGTTTCTTGATATCCTAAGGCATAGTAACAAAATAGAATACGGCTTATATTTTGTAGAGTTTCTTCATTATATTCTTTTATGTGTTCTAGCCAAGTTTGTAAGTAGGAAAGCGATTCTTGATACTTTTCTTGGATTAATGTTTCTTCAATTTTTTGTATCCAATACTCTTGCCCTTCTGGATAATATAATGTTGCTGATGTCTTTATTTTATGAATTTCTGAGGCACTTTCCAACCATTTGTTTTGTATGGTGGCTAAATGTTGATGGATAAGATGAGATATTTTTACAGATAAGTATTTATCTACAGCAAATAATTCATTGGGATATGTTTCTAGTATTTCTTGAAATAGACGAACAGCCTGTCGAAATTCTTGTTTTTGTATATGTTCTAAGGCTGTATTATATAATTTTTCCATTTTTGGATTTTGTTCTGGCATGATAAAATCATCATTTCCATAGCAAAAAGCTAGCCAAAAAAAGAAAAGGAAAAGTAAAATACGCATATGATCCTCTTTATTTTTAATTTTGAAAGTTGTCTTAGATAAAACATGAATTATTTCATGTATAATAAAAATTATTCTTTCATTGTAAATCTTTTTATTGTAAAATCAATACTCTAATTATTAATTAGCTATTTAAAGCTCATATGAAAACATTTGACAATAGCACCTTTTTGCATAAAATAGATAATAATATTGAGGAAGTCTCTATGGAAGAGAATCAAGGAAATAAAGAACAAAAAATATATAATACAACTGAAATCGAGAATGAAAAGGATTCTTTAGAGCCAGAAGATGAATGCAAAATACATATTGCAGAAAATGAGATAAATGAATGCAATAATGAAGATTTAGAATGCAATGACGAAGATTCAGATTCCAATGATGAAGATTTAGATTGCAATGATGAAGATTCAGATTCCAATGATGAAGATTTAGAATGCAATGACGAAGATTCAGATTCCAATGATGAAGATTTAGATTGCAATGACGAAGATTCTAAGGAAACTCCTTCACCAAACGATCCACCCATTATTGACTTGAGAGGCATTCCTAAAGAAAAACTCCATTTTCAATGGAATGAAATTTTCAAAAATGATCATCCCATTCAATTTGAAATTGGGCCTGGAAAAGGTGAATTTCTCATTGGATTGGCACAAAAACATCCAGAAAAAAATTTTGTAGGCATAGAAATTCGTAGAAAACGAGCTATTCTTATCCAAAATAAAGCATTGCGTGCAGGTTTACAAAATCTACAAATGATTTTAGGAGATGCAAAATATACAAGTGAATATATTTTTCCTAAAGAATCTGTGGAAGTAATGTACGTTCATTTTCCTGATCCATGGCCTAAAAGACGTCATGCTTGCCGCCGTCTAGTGAATGCAAAGTTTGCCGATATTGTACATCAATTGTTAGTGCCTTCTGGGAAAATATATTTAAGTACAGATGTAGAAACTTATTCAAAAACCATGTTTGAATGTTTTCAAAACCATCTTGGGTTTAAAAATATTTACTTTGAAACAAATTCTTGTCCCTGTCCTGAATTTCATAATACAGTGCATGAGTGGAAATTTCAATTGTGGGGGAGATCCATTCATTACCTCCAATTTGTAAAAATATAAAGGGAAAAATATGGCAACACAAGATGACTTAGAATTTCAAAAATTAGTTCTTGCAAATCGTTTAGCAACTCCCAAACAAATTGACGAATGTTTATTAGAGATTGAAAAAAATGAAAAGGGCGGTTTTTTGAATCCGTTATCTACGATTATGATAGATAAAGGCTATATTACCATACGCCAAGCTCAAGCTATTTATCAATTGCAAGGAAAATCTGTAGAATATTTAATCAAAGGTTATACTATTATAGAAAAATTAGGTGAAGGTGGCTTAGGCATTGTATATAAAGCAAAAAAGGACGGTATAGGCAATATAGTTGCCTTAAAAGTTCTTTCACCGCATTTAGTGAAAAATGATGAGTATATCCAACGATTTAAAATAGAAGCAGATATTGCCACAAAATTAAACCATCCAAACATTGTTCGAGGAATTGAAGCCAATGTTTATAATGGTCTTTATTATTTTGCAATGGAATTTGTGGATGGTATAACTCTAAAGCAATATATTAAAGAAAGAGGCAGATTTTCTGAACAAAGAGCTATTGAAATTATTATCCAAGTAACAGAAGCTTTGCAATATGCTGAAAAAAAGAACCTTGTTCATAGAGATATAAAACCTGAAAATATTATGATCGCTGAAGATGGTGTGAAATTATGTGATTTAGGTCTAGCAAAAAATACAGCAGATCGAATAGATATAACAGCTCCTGGAGTTGTGTTAGGAACTCCCTCTTATGTTTCGCCAGAACAAGCTATTGGTAAAGATGACCTTGATATTCGATCAGACATTTATTCTTTAGGCATTACTTTTTTTGAAATGGTTACAGGTTCTCTCCCTTTTCAGGGAAATACCATTATGAGCATTATCCAACAACATTTATATAATGCAATTCCATCACCACAGCAAATGAATAAAACATTGTCGCCAGAAGTTTGTGCTATCATTATAAAAATGATGGAAAAAAACAAAAGTGATCGATACCAAAGTCCTTTAGAACTGCTAATAGATTTAAAAAAATGTCCTACAAGTAGTTTGGATGGAATCCATGATACATGCCTAGACATTATGGTAGAAATGCATTATAAAAAACTCATCAAGCAAGATGCCAATTTACGTCCTTCAGATTCTATTATTATTGACAAAGATGCACTCGATCTAGAGAGACCAATTAATGTAGATCAGAATATTGTGGACAAAAGAGAAACAGAAGTCAATGAACCAGAAGTAGAAGTCAATGAACCAGAAGCAGAAGTCAATGAATCAGAAGCTAGTATAAAAGATATAGAATCTAATATAGAATTTGATCAACAAGCATATTATACAGACCTTCTTATGAACAAACCAATACATCCTACTGACAATTCTTTTACTAGAAAACAAAAAAAATCTAGAAGAACATTTCATATTGTTTTAGCTTTACTTCTGCTTATTTCAGCCGCAACACTTGTTATTTTAAATAAAAAATATAAAAATGTTCATGTTACAGTTACTTGGTTACAAGAGCTTCTATATCCCTTTCCTGCTAAAGAAAAGTCAAAGATTGATCTTCCACCATTGTATACCCAAGGCATTTTCTATCAACAAGCACAAAAAAAATTTCAAGAATATGTGAAACAAATTCAACCTACAGAGCAAGACATAGAAGATATTAAAAAAAATATGGTATATATCCCTGAAGGAAGTTTTGTTCCTTATGCCAAGAAAGATAGCAAAGGCGAACAAATCAAAGGATTTTGGATAGATCCTTACGAAGTAACAAATGCACAATATAAGGAGTTTTGCGTAAGTACAAAGTATCCTTTTCCACCCCATTGGGATCCTGAAGTAGGATTTTCTCAAGAGATAGCAACATTTCCTGTAGTGAATGTTTCTTTTTATGATGCAAAACTTTATGCAAAATGGGCTAAAAAACGTCTTCCCACTGAAATGGAATGGGAATTTGTAGCTGCAACTTCATCTAACTTTCAATATCCATGGGGAAATCAATGGCAAGAAAATTCTTGCAATTGTGGCACATCCACAGGACAAAAAGGTGTTTTAAAAGATAGTAGATCTTATCCTAACGGAAGAGCAAGGGAAAAGATATGGAATATGGCAGGTAATGTTTGGGAATGGACTTCTTCTACATTTCAAACAACAGAAAATATATATGAAGACAAAGTGATTAAAGGAGGTAGTTTTTTATATCATCCTTATTGTGTACGCAATTCTTATAGAGATGGTTTTGCCTCACACTCCTATCGAAATGATATAGGATTTCGCTGTGTAGTAGATTAATACACAAAATTTTAAAAGGGAGCAAATGATACAATGGAATACCAAATTATCCATGCAGCAGAAAAAGATTCCACATTTTTCAGTATAGTTGCGGAAAAAGAAAAACAAGATAATGAACTTCAAGTATGGGAAATAGGGCAAATCATTGATGAAAAATATGAAATTTTATCTGTATTAGCAAAAGATCATAAAAAAATCATACATAAAGTTCAACATTGTCAATGGAACATTCCCCTTGCTGTTCGAAGTCAAATTGAAAAAGAAACCCAAGTGCAATTTTTTCATCAAGCTCAACGTTGGGTAGAACTAGGAAAACACCCCAATGTAGTGAGTGCGTATTATGTGCAAAATATTGGTAATATTCCACGTTTATTTGTTGAATATGTAACCGACGCAAAAACTTTAGAAGAATTCATGGAACAAGAAACTTATGACATTGAAATTATTCTAGATATTGCGATTCAAATTGCATGGGGAATGCAACATGCACATGACAAAGGTCTTCTCCATGGAGATTTACGCCCAGGAAATATTTTCATTACCAACGAGGGCGAAGTCAAAATTGCAGATTTCCGTTCCCGTGAAGATGTTTTTATGGAATATACAGTTTATATGCCTCCTGAACAATTAGAAAAAGCCTATATTTCTCAAGCTTCTATGGATATATATGCATATGGTATGATTCTTTATGAACTCTGTACAGGAAAACTTCCTTTCCAAGTAAAAAAAACAACATTAGAAGGGTCACAAATTTCTTCATTTCGAAACAAATGCCTTGCACAACCATTCCAAGAACCTCATCAAATTGCTCTCCATATTCCTATTGCTTTGTCACAATTTATTATGCAATGTCTTTCCATAAAACCACAAGATAGACCTAAAAAATTTCATGTGATTAGCGATATGCTAAAAGAATTATACTTAACTACTACAGAATTTGCATATCCTAGAGAAGAACCACAAAAAGATAAATTGCAAGCTATAGACTTAAATAACCGTGCCTTAACATTGATCGACTTAGATGAAAATTTCGAAACTATTGAACAATACTTCCAAGATGCTTTAAAAGCAGATCCTTTTTGTTTAGCAGCTCGCATCAATCTTCCATTATTACGATTGCGAAATGGAAAAGCAACATTGCGTCAACTTCGCGATGAAACAGACGATCTATTAGAACACAATAAAGAAGTCGTGGCTTTTTATCGTGGTAAAATTGCTTTAGAGACTAGCGGTTTTTTAGAAGAATCCCTTGTAGAAGTCCAAGATGCACTAAAAGAGTTTCCTGACAATAAAGAACTCCTGCGTCTAGAAGGAATATTATTATATGAATCTGGTTATTATGAGCAAGCGATTGTCGCATGTGAACGACTCAGAAATATTGACCTACCCTTAAAAAAAGACTTGTACTATCTAGGTTGTAGCTACTTACAAAGCGGACAAAAGAAAAAAGCATTAGAAATTTGGGACAAAGCATTAGAGTTATATCCCAAGGATCCTGATTTTATCTTTTGTCAAGCTATCACATATGCTAAACAACAAAGATTAGAAGAAACATATAACAAATTACGAGAACTTGTAGCCTACCATTCTCATTTTTGGGCTCTTTTAAACATTGCAGAAATTAGTTCAGCTTATTCTGTTTACATGCCTGTATATAAGAAGGCAAGCCCCAATTTCGAAGAATCGAAAAAAATCTATGAAAAACTTTTAGAAAAAGCTCCTATTCTTCCACGACTTGTTTATGGCTATCAACATGCTGCACCTAATGCACCTATACCCAATAAAACCGTTGAAAATCAAATTCTCTCTCACTGGCATCCTTATAAAAATCTTAAAGATCATCAAGGTGGTGTTCAATCTCTTATCCTTTCCCAAGATGGTCGCATTGTTATAGCTGGTTCAGGCGACTCCCAAATTAAAGTATGGGATATAAAAACAGGAAAATGCAAAAATACATTACAAAGCAATCAAGAAGGGATCTCGCAAGTTGCCATTTCGCATGATGGTCATTTTATTGTGTCTATTGGACATGACAGCATTGCCATGGTCTGGGATCTAATTACTGGCGAATGCGTAGCAAAGCTCGAAGGACATGTCCGTGAAATCACAAGTGTTGCTATTACAACTACAGGCTACATAGTTACAGGTAGCTTAGATAAAACCATCCGTATTTGGGATTTAGGTGCACTTACTTGCCGTAAAATTTTACGTGGTCATACAGAAAAAATTACTTCTATTGCAGTCACTCATGATGGACGTTATGCAGTATCCGCTGATGAAAACGGTCGTATTGGTGTATGGGAAATTGAACAAGGTAATTTAATTTACTTTCTAGAACGACATACAGAAATCATCTCTTGTCTTACTATTACAAGAGACAATCAATACATAATCTCAGGAGGGTGGGATCAAAAAATTGTTGTTTCTTCTCTAGAAAATCCAGAGGAGTTCTTTACTTTAGAAGGACATACTGGGCTTATCAATAGTATCATTCTTTCTTCTAAAGAAACAGAAATATTCTCTGCATGTGAAGATAAAACTATTAAACAATGGGATCTACAAACAAAAGAATGCATAAAAACATTTCATGGTCATACAATGGATGTCACAGCACTTGCTTTAGCAAAAAAAGATTTATTTCTTGCCTCCTCAAGCTGGGATCACACCATTCGTATTTGGAATACACAAACTGGGGAATGTATCAGTGTTTTAGAAAGTCATAAGGTACATGTAAATCATCTTGCTATTACACCAAATGCAAAATACATCATATCAGCAAGCGATGAACCTACAGTTCGTATTTGGGTAGACACAACAACTCAAATATGCCCATTATTAGAAGAATCACCCGTCTCTTATCTATTACAAAGTACTCCTCCCTCCTCAGCTAATTTTGCAACGCAACGACGAGTCAAACAACTTATTGAACAAGCTAAAACAGAACTTGCCAATAATAATATTATCACAGCCATTGAACATTATCGTGAAATTCAAACCATGGAAGAATTTTGTGAAAATAGTAAAATTCTTCAATCTATCTATGAAACAGCTACAAAAGGTCAATTAACACGAAAAGCACCTAAAACAATTTATTCTCATCGAACATTTTCAGAACACCAAGATGCCATTACATGTTTATGGAGCGACACAGAAAATGTCATATCAGCTAGCAAAGACAATACTATAAAAATTTGGGCATTACGAAATAATAAGTCTCTATTTACACTAGAAGGACACACCGCGCCTATCTTATGTCTAGATATCAGCCCTAACAAACGTTACATTGCATCGGGAAGTAAAGATAAAACTGTTCGAATATGGGAAGTAAAAACAGGTCATTGCATCAATACTATCGAAGGACATAGTCATTGGATAGAACATGTTAAATTTACTACAGATAATCGAACACTCTTTACAGCTGGTCGAGACGGACAAATTAAAATATGGGAAACTAAAACAGGACATAAAGTAAATGAACTTACGTACCATACAGATTTAATTAGTGATATGATACTCTCCCCTGATGAAACTCTCCTCTTTACTGCAAGCCACGACCGTACGATTCGTGTTTGGAATATAGAAAATTCCCAATGTTTGCATACATTAGAAAAACACACAGAACACATAAAATGTCTAGTATATCTTCCTAAATACCATCGACTCATCTCTGGAGGTTGGGATAATGAAATCAATATCTGGGACATTGAAAAGGGGGAATGTTTGCAGACATTAAAGGGGCATACTAATTGGATCAATAAAATCGTAAGCACACCAGATGAAAGCAAACTCATATCTATTAGTCTAGATAAAACCATTAAAATATGGGACTTGGAAACATATCAAAACATTGCCACCCTCCAAGGACATAAACAAGACATTATAGATGTCATCTGCACTGATGATAATCAATTTTGTATTTCAGCAAGCCAAGATAAAACCATCAAAATATGGAATATTGACACAGAAGAATGTTACCAAACACTAGAAAAACATACAGCACCACTTACGAACATCTACTCTGTACAAGATTGTCGCTATCTTCTCAGTAGTGATCAAGGTAGCAACATCGTTCTATGGGAATTTGACTGGCTATACTATTAGTAAAATAATAGTGAATGTATCAAAATAGTAAAATAATAGTGAATGTATCAAAAATATAGAATTGTAATACTATATTTATAAAAAACTAATATTGCGATTCTCTGTTTATATAATAAGATACATTCACTATTATTTATATATGTCTATATATTATAAAATATTTTTTTTTAAAAAAATGGTTTTTTTAAAAAAAATGTTTTATAATATATAATGTTAGGTATTTATTATTGATATAATATAATGAGAGATGTATACTGATAGAAATTCATTTTTTTTGCTAGGGACATAATTATTTAATTATATATTACTTTCAAAATAGTTATCCTCTCGTAAAACTATCTTGAAAACTAGCAATTACAAATTTTTAGGAGCTAGTTCTTCCATGTTTTTTATACTTGATGAGTTAGAAATCTGCGAAGAATTAAAGAAGCGACCTTACTTAAGAAGTGCTTCTTCAAAAGATGTCATTCAAAAAATGGCACAAGAAAGACGTCAGAGAACAACTACTGTGGCAGAATTAAAAGCCTTTATCTCTAGTTCTCGTACACGCACTATAAATTTTACGCATTAGTCCACAATTCGTAATTTTCAACATGAATGAATTTTATTCTTAATAATATTCTTTAAAGATAAAATTCATTCATGTTTGTTTTATTTTATAATTTTATTCTATGAACAAAATTTTTTATCAAACAAAACAAAATCCTTGGGAAAACTTAGCCATAGAAGAATATTTACTCCAAGAGATCCAACCAGAAGATATGTTTTTATTTTTATGGCAAAATAAAAACACCATTGTTATTGGAAAACATCAAAATCCTTGGATAGAATGTAAAATTTCTGCCTTAGAAATAGATAATATCACATTAGCACGCAGAATCACAGGCGGTGGTGCTGTGTTCCATGATCTAGGAAATTTAAATTTTTCTTTTATCATGGATCGAAAAAAATTTCAATTAGAAAAACAACTATCTGTAATTCTAGAAGCCTTAAAAACATTAAATATTCAAGCTTATTTTCAAGGTCGCAATGACCTATTAATTGACCAACGTAAATTTTCAGGTAATGCTTTTTGCTATTTACCACATGCTACTCTCCACCATGGAACTATTCTTGTTTCCTCTAATTTAGACAAATTAAGTCAATACCTAGAAGTTGCACCTGAAAAAATTCATTCTAAAGGAATCCAATCTGTTCGCTCTCGAGTCTGCAACCTACAAGATTATAATCCTTCCATAACTATACAGCAAGTGATTGATGCCATTACCCTTGCTTTTATAAAAATTTATGGCATATCTCATATAGAAAACTTACCTGATACACATCTCTACCAAAATTTATACGAAAAACAATCTTCATGGGAATGGCGATTTGGAAAAACTCCTCATTTTGATTGGGAACTCCAACAATATTTTTCATGGGGAACGATCAATCTTGGTTTACAAATCCAGAACGCACAAATTCAAACAGCAAACATCTATTCAGACGCTATGGATCCCAACTTTATAGAAATATTACAAAGCTTATTCTTGCACATGCCTCTACATTTCCCCACCATTGTTCAAAAAATTCAACAATTTCCTTGGGAGCCTACTCATATGGATATGGCATTGGACGTTGCACAATGGCTACAAAATAAATCATCATAAAGAAAATATATTATGAAAACAATTTCTATTACTACAAAACAAGGGGATTCTGGACATACATCCACATTAAGTGGAGAAATCGTAGAAAAACACGATATACGCGTGGAAATTCCAGGACTTATTGATGAATTGCTTGTATACCTTGCCAGTATTAAAATCGAACAAAAAAACAATGAGGAAATTCACTCTATCCTTACTTGGCTACAACATTGTCTTTTTTTAATATCTGCCCAAGCAAGCGATCCTTTTAACACAAAAAATATCCCACAAATTCAAGAAAAAGAACTACATTTTTTAGATATTCTATGCACTCAATACGAACGATCTACAAATATGCCTGAACAATTTATTTTATCTGCCAATACAAAAACTTCTTGTCAATACGATTTTGCACGAGTCCAGACAAGAAAAGTAGAACGAAAATTTTCTTTATTATCTAGCAAATTTCCAAATCATAAAATTTCTATAGAAACATTTGCGTTTTTAAATAGACTTTCAGATTTTTTATTTATTTTAGCAAGAAAAGAAGAAAAAAATAATTATGATATCGTAGATTATTCATATATTAAAAATTTCCCTAAAAAATATCAAAATTAATAATTCTATAATATTTTAAAATTGCAATTTCATTTAAGTGTACTTATTTTTTATTTTAAAACATATATTTTGTAAATAATATATATTTTAAAATAAATTAAGAAATTATTAAATTATAAGAATATTTTATTAATATAAATATATAATAATAATTTGTATATTTAAATAATATATATTTTAAAATAAATTAAGAAATTATTAAATTATAATAATAATATATATATATAAATATAAGAAAATAATATTTTTATTTGTATATTAT
>JAGOMP010000099.1 GCA_017993505.1 Planctomycetota bacterium | reverse complement strand
AGGTCCTCTATGGACAGACATGATAGAAAAATATGGTTTGCACATTGATTTTTGCTATAGAAGTTTTCCATGGGATCAAGAATCAGAAGAAACTATTTTATATAGAGAAAGACAATTAGAATTAGCATTCACAAGGAAACAAGGAGCACAAAAAAAAGGAAGAAAGAAAAAAGAAGAAAAACAAGAACGAATAAAAAAAGCAAGAGTTCATTGCGTGATCATTGGATTTTCTCAAACAAAAAATAATAAAGATAAAATCATTTATACATACACACAAAAACCTATAGATGATTATCTAGAAAATAAAAAAACACAAAGAAAATATGAAACTATTGTCACTAAACAAATTGCAAATAATATCAATCCATATTTAATGGATGCACCCAATATCATAGTAAAAAATCGATCCACTCCCCTTTGTGATGTGCCTAAAATGATAGTTGGCAATTCCCCAATCGATGGTGGGAATCTAATTATTGAAGAAAAGGATTATGAAGAATTTATAAAAAAAGAACCAAAAGCAAAAAAATTTATAAAAAAACTAATAGGTGCAGAAGAATTCATTCACAATAAAGATCGATATGTTCTATGGCTAGTAGATGCCACACCACAAGAAATTCTATCTATGCCATTAGTGTATGATCGTGTTCAAAAAGTACGAGAAACACGTTTAAATAGCATAGATCCAAGTGCAAGAAGATTAGCAACAACACCTTCGCTGTATCGTGATCAGAATAATCCAAAACAAACCATAGTCATTCCAGTAGTGTCGTCTGAAAGACGAGATTATATTCCTATGGATTTTGTACCACACACAACCATTTGTAAAAATAGTCTTCTCTTAATTCCTGATTGTCCTTTATATATTTTTGCTATTTTAAATTCCCAAGTTCACAATGCTTGGATGCGAGTCGTTGCAGGAAGATTAAAAAGTGATTACCGCTATTCTGCTTCTGGTGTATACAATAATTTTCCATTTCCTGAACTTACAGAAACACAAAAACAAAAGCTCAATGAACTAGGACAAAATATTTTAGATGCACGTGCAAAGTATCCTGATTCTAACTTAGCCGCACTCTATGATCCCAATACTATGCCGCCTGCTCTACGAAAAGCCCATCAAAAATTAGACAAAGAAGTTGCAAAAATCTACAACAAAAACTGGGATCTCAACAACGAAGCAGAAATTGTTTCAGACCTTATGCAAATGTACCAACAACTCCTAACCACGGATAATAAGGATAAACAAACCACGGAAACAGAAGATGATGAGACCACGGACAATAAGAATATAGAAACCACAGAACACACAGAAACAGAAGATACGGACAATGTGGAAATTACGGACAAGAAAGAAAGTAGAAAAACAAAAGCAAAAACTAAAAGGCAAACAAAGAAAACAGACAATAACGAAACAGAAACAGAAATCTACGCATCCATTCCCATTACATCAAAACGAAGTATAAAAAAAGTAGCAACAAAAGCTACTAAAGCAACTATCAAATCAACAACAACTAAAAAAAGAGAGAAAAAAGTAGGAAAACCTAAAGCAACAGCAACTAAAAAAGAAACAACTTTAAAAGTAAGAAAAGCTACAACATCGAAAGCTACAAAAGCTACTACAACAAAAGAATATTGAAAGCTACTAAAACAAAAAACAGTAATGATTCAAAAGATACAATCAAGCAATTGTATCTTTAATTTTTAAAATTTTTATTCTTATAAAGGGAAATTTATGAAAAAAAATACTTTTATTTCTTGTTTAGCTAATAAATGGACTGGAATCTATGTACAAGGTACAGATGTAAAAAAACCTGCAACACGATGTTTGCATTCAATGTTTACATATAATGGTGAACATTATATTGCATGTGGCTATTCAAATAATAATGAATGTTTATCTGACATTTGGCGTATGGATATTACAAATTCTAGTCAAATATTCACACAAATACATGCTCCTAATTCCCATGATGCATTTCAAGGTTCCTATGGTAGTGCTACTCTTATATTGAATAATAAATTATATGTAATTATGGGGGCTACGCCTGACAACAATGTTTCTGAAGGATGTCTATATAGCTATGATTTTACATCTAATGAGAAAACATGGATCAAAGAATATGATGCGAATGAAAATTTTCAATCACGAATCTATTTTGCTGTTGCTGCTATTTCAAATCTAAATCGTATTTATGTATTTGGTGGTGTAAAACCAGATATTGATAGCATTGATCAGGAAAGATCTAATTTAATTGAAGGTGACCAAATATTTGGCTATTTTTCCTATTCTTCTGAAAATGAAACTTGGAATTTTCAAACAATACCACTAGGTGAAAATGGTCCTTCAGCACGTTATGGTCATTCTATGATTGCTATGGACAATACATTATATCTATTTGGCGGAACTGATGACGAAATTATGTTCAATACGATTTGGAAATATGATGTGAACAAAAATAATTGGCAAGAAATAGATACAGAACAATCTGAAATTCCTGAAGGACGATATCTCCACACTATGCTTCCACATTTAAATAAAGAATTTTGGATTCTAGGTGGTTCGAGTGGTGGTGCTACTCGAGGTGTTTGTGGTAAAACTTTTAATGATATATGGAAATTTGATACTGTAGAAAATAAATGGACAAAAAAAGGGGAAGCACCCATATCTTTTTGTGCTACTGGAAGTGTATTGCAAGAGGGTGAAGATATGAAAATATATATATGGGGTGGCTCAAAAGATGGAAGCGAATATCTCCCGCAAGATATTATTTATGAATACACACATTGTAGAAAGTAAGAAAAGAAAGAGAAAAAAAGCCTAGCAATGATTGATGCTAGGCTTTTTTCTATTTATAATATGAATACATTTTATATTATATTATTGAATGAGAATTATTTCCACTCGTTTATGCATTTTATCATAATCTAACGCATTTTTACGCATTTTATCATAATCTAACGTTTCTTTCTAACGCGTTTTTCTTCAGTAACGCGTTTTTCCTCGGAGCAGATTAGAGCAGATTAACTCCCCAGAGCAGACTAACTGACTAACTCCCCAGAGCAACTTTCCTCCCCAGAGCAAATTCACAGAGCAACTTTTCCTCCCCAGAGCAGACTAACTGACTAACTCCCCAGAGCAGACTAACTGACTAACTCCCCAGAGCAACTTTCCTCCCCAGAGCAAATTAACTCCCCAGAGCAACTTTCCTCCCCAGAGCAACTTTTCCTCCCCAGAGCAACTTTCCTCCCCAGAGCAACATTTGCCTCCCCAGAGCAACTGACACCTCCCCAGAGCAACTTTCCTCCCCAGAGCAACATTTGCTTCCCCAGAGCAACTTTCC
>JAGOMP010000068.1 GCA_017993505.1 Planctomycetota bacterium | reverse complement strand
TGAAACGCATCGTTCCCGATCAGGTCCGTCCGCACCTGCCCCGTGATCGCCACCACCGGTATCGAGTCCATGTTCGCCGTCGCGATCCCCGTCGTCAGATTCGTCGCCCCAGGCCCCGACGTCGCCGGATAGACCCGACAGACCAACTTCTTGAGTGATGTCGCGAAAGGGTTCGGCAGCGTGCGCCCGCGGGGCAAATACGTTCAACAAAAAACTGATTAATAAGAATTATAATTAATTAATAATTAATCTTATTAATAAAAAAGCCAGAGCCACAAATATGAAACACGACTTATTAAAAAAGTTTCAAGAAATATGTAAAAAAAATTCTTGGCGTTGTACCATTCAAAAATGGACTATTTTTGAAATCATGTACCAGAATAAGAATCATCCTGTAGTTGAAGAAATATGGAAAGAAGCTAAACAAAAAATACCAACTATCTCTTTAGATACAGTATATAGAATACTCAATGAATTTTGTCAAGTGGGGCTTTTACAAAAAATTACAACATGTAAAAAAAGTCATTTTGACGGAAATAACGAACCACATGGACATTTTTCTTGTTCACAATGTGGAAAAATTATAGATTTACCAACTATAGATTTACCATATATTCAACAAGGAATCAATTCAATAGAAGAAATTGCTAAAATTCATAAAAAAGAAATTAAAATCATAGGAATATGTAAGCAATGTGCTATATTATATAAAACGTGAACTAAACGTGAACTTTATTATTTCAAACATATATAAAAAGGAAAAACAATGAAAAAAATTGATCCAAATTCCCAAACAGCAAAAAATCTTGCCTATGCATTTGCTGGTGAATCTCAAGCTAGAAACAAATATACATACTATGCAAGCCAAGCTAAAAAAGATGGTTATGAACAAATCGCAGCCATTTTTGAACAAACAGCAAATAATGAAAAAGAACATGCTAAATTATGGTTCAAAGCATTAGACGGCATTAAATCTACAAAAGAAAATTTAATTGATGCAGCAGCTGGCGAGCGTGAAGAATGGTCAGTAATGTACAAAGATTTTGCTGAAAAAGCTAAAGAAGAAGGATATGAAGATTTAGCAAAACAATTTGAACTAGTAGCTCAAGTTGAAAAACGCCACGAAGAACGCTATCTAAAACTTGCAGAAAACATCGATAAAGGCGAAGTTTGGGTAAAAGTTGGACCATGTCGTTGGGAATGTAGAAATTGTGGTTATATACACATTGGAACTGAAGCTCCTAAAACTTGTCCTGCATGTTTCCATTCGCAAGCATACTTTGAAATAGAAGCTCAAAATTACTAAAAGAAAATTTAAACAATTCAGACAATAAAAAAAATTGATGGATTTTAAAATCCATCAATTTTTTTTAGAATGATATACACATTATATTTTTATCTTTTATTCAGAAATATAGTCAATAAATTCTGATTCTAACATAGTTTCTATACCACGTTCTTGAGCAAGTTTATATATTTCGTCTCTTTTAAATCCATCACAAAGAACAACAATATCTGTTCTAGCAGTGATTTCTTTTTCAATGCGCCCGCCCAATGTTTCCATAATATGACTAACTTGATCTAAAGAATATTTTTGAGATAATGATCCAGCAATGACAAAATATTTTACTTTATTTCTATCAAAAACAGGGTTAATAATTTTATCTGATGCTTTGACAGGATTGAGAGGATCTACTAAGTTGATCACTCCCACTTTACTCATTTTGTCATGAACTTCTTTTACAATAATTTTAGCTTTGGTAATTTTCACGCCGCCTTTTCCATATTGAAATACTTCAAAGTTCATTCCTTTGAGAACGCCATCACCTTTCCCTAAATCAATATACGCAGTTTGTGTTTGGTCATCAATATAAATGATTTCACCATCAGGTTGATCTTGAAGAGATTTAGCTTGTTTATCTTTGGACAACCATTTTTCCATACCTGTTTGCCCTGCTGCTTCAGCACGTAATTCTTGAATACGCTCGTCTAAATTTTCTATTTCCATTTCATATTTTATTTTTTCAGCACTTTTTTGACGATGAAGGGCAAGCACTTCATTCTTTTCTTTAACTTTAGAAGCTTGTGCTTCGTCTCGTTCTTTTTCTGCTATTTCAACTTTTCTTTCTTGCTCACGTTTCATTTCTTCTAATTGTGTGTGTTTTTCTTGTATGGCTGTGTGGATATCCTCTATAGATTTCTTTGTATCTTCAATTTGGGCAAGATAATTTGCTTCTACTGCTGCTAATTTTTCTTTATTTTTTTCTACGGTATGTTTTAAACTCCTGATTCTTTCGTAACAGGCATTGAGTACTTGTTGTAAATTTACTAACTTTTGCAACATAGCTGGGTCTTGTAAATTAGCAATATCATATGGTTCATTTCGTTCTAAAGCATCATTTTTATCTATTTTAAAAGAATCTATATTCAACCCTAGTGCTCTTTTGCTCCCATATTGATTAGCATCAGAACAAAATCTATCTAACTGTTTAATAATATATCTTATATCAGCACATTTTGTTGTATTTTTTTGTTCCTTAGGATAAAAACCAATTAAATTCGATAATTTAGATATATTTGCAATTGTTTTTTTATATTGTTGATATTCTCTAGCATACTGAGTTTGTGCATTATCTGTAGTTCTGATAACAGTTTTTTGTTTCTTGGCCAAGTATGTGCCAGAACCTAACAAACAAAGAAGTAGTATTATTAAGAGTATAAAAACAAAATTTGTTTTTCCATGTTGTCGATTATTCATGAAAAAGATCTCCTTTCCATTCTAATTCCTAGATAATAATTGTATTTTTTAATAACCAATGTATTTTAATAAAACGTCTTCTGTCATCAGCGGAATGCCAAATTTTACAGCATCTCGGTAATTAGAATGTTCATCCCCTCTCTGGCCAACAACAACATAGTTTGTTTTGGCGGTAACTCGTTTCTCAATTTGTCCACCTACTGCTTCAATAAATTTTGTAATAGTGTCTAAATCTACTTCTTTAAAAGAACCAGCAATGGTGATAAAAATTTGTTTATCAGCACGGTAGATAGGATTGATAAGAATGTCACCATCCACAATCGGATCTAATGGATCTACAATTTCAATAATTGTGGCCATGCTAATTTTATCTTGGATTCTTTGTACTTCTAAGCGTCCTACAAATTTTTTACTTCCTCTATCTGCGTTACGATAAACATCAAATTTTAACCCTCGTTTAATTTGTGAATCTTTGCCAAGATCAATATATACTGATTTGCTTAGAGGATCTGCAAAGATAACTCTTCCATCTTCTTTTTCTTCTTCTGGTTTAAAAACTTTTTGTTTTGTTACATCTGAATAAACTGTTCTACCATATTTTTCAGCTTGAATTCTTCGAATTTCATTTTTCTTTTGTGCAATAATGCCTTCAAAATCACCTTTTTGTTTACGAACAGCATCTTCTAAAGTTGCTTTATTTTCTACATCTTTATCGCGTTCATCTTCTGTTGCTATTTTTTGTCGTTGGATATTCTCTAATTGTGCTTGATATTGCTGAATAAGCTTGTTTGTCTCATCTTTTAAAGAATCAAGTCGTACTTTTTGAGAATTCACTACTGTTTCTTTTGTGGTTTCTTGTAATTTAATTTTACTTTGTACATCTTCAATATGGTTTTCTAATCGCTGAATCGTAGATTGTAAATTGTAAATTCTATCTACACAAGCATTTAAAAGTACTTCAATATTGATGGGACTTGTCTTTTTATCTAAATCTTCTTCTAGGATTTCTATTTTCAAAGGGATTAATGTACTTAATCCTAAATATTCTGTATTTTTGGGATCATTTTTAGTATTTTGTGCATCTTTTAATACATTTAACAACATTTCATTACTTACAGTAGCATCAGATAATTGAAAAATATTTTTAGAATCTGCTAGACTACCTAAAAAGAAACCTGTTAAACCTTGTAATGCTTGAAAATACTGGTCTAATTTGGAATTCTCTAGAACTATATCGGTTTTCATTTGGATAAAACGAGTTTCCTCTTGTTGTAAATATTTTTGATAACCCAATAAACCTAGACATGAAAATAATCCTACAATTAACATAAAAATTAATACCACAACGATAGTTATATTTTTTTGAGTCATTGTATACCCCTGAAATGCACATTACCTTTTTAATATATCTTTTCCAAATTTCTAATAATAGGGAACTTCATTGTACTATCTAAAAAAAATATATGCAATATTAAAATTAAAATCTTTCTGGAAAACTTGATTTATATATGTTCTTTGCTACAAAAGAACTGAACTTTTATATGATGTCTTCTATTTTTTTTATCAGTGTGAGATAATATAATTTGCTTCTTTAAAGTGTTATATTTTCTTTAATTATTTTGTATTGAATCCCACACCAATTTCTTTATGAATGCTATCATATGATTTGTTCAATAATTGGAATCGTATTTACTTTTTCTGTTCATAATAATATTATTCTAGTTTATTTTCTCTTGCTTACATAAAAGTTATGCAAATTTTTACGCCTTTTTGCTTGCCTTTTTTATATGTTCAAAATGGGAGTCTATATCTATGCCAATTTCTTTTTGTGTGCGAAGTGTGACAATTTGATTTGTTAGCTTATGACCTGAATTTTGTTCCTGTATTTCATGCATATCTATTTTATTTTCTAGGAGACTCCAAGAAAATATGACTAGACAAGTAACCATCCAAAGGTATCCATAATTTTGCAAATAATGAAAATCTATTGATATAGTGGGATGGTTTTTAAAGAAAAGAACTACTAGTATTTCTAACATAAGGAGAATACATGCTATACCCCATGCAATGGTAATAGAATACACAGTTTTAGGAGAAAAATTTTCTGTTTTAAAGCTAAATAATTGAAATAAGAAAACTTCAGTTACGAGTAATAAAAATTTCATAAAAATGGGATGAATGGAAAATATGGCTTGCACTGTTGAATCATGGACTAAAAGAAAACAAAACAATAATAGGATCATGAATCCAAGTTGTGTATAGTAAAATTTTCTTTCCAAGACTGTTGTTTTTTGGTTTTGTTTATTATGTCTCCCTAAGTACAAAAACACAAATAAAAGAACAATAGCAACAGTTAAAACAATACAAATCAGCGAATTATGGAGTCCCATACATGCTTCTTGTTCTTTTAAAAATATTTTTTGGAGCATAGGATTAGATACAAAAAATAATCCACATGTATATAACAATAGAATAAGAATCAATATTTTCATAAAGACCTAATCTTTTTCTAATATTCCTTTAAATTTTTTGCCATTTCTTACAATTACAATTGTAAATGTAGAACCACTATGTTGTATGACTATGTTTTGTATTTCTTGGATATCGCTTACTTTTTTCCCGTGAAATGATTCCACAATATCGCCCGATTGAATACCAATTCGAAACGCACTGCTATTTTTTTTCACAGATTGTATAGTAACACCTTTCCAAGTTTTTTGTAAAGAAAACCCTAAGTCATTCCATAAAATTTCTGTTTCTTGTATTTTGTTTGTTTTGCTTACTACTTTCAGTTGAATGTCAGGATACTTATTTTTGAAATGTAGAGTTACTACATCTTGATTATTTTTAAAAAACATCAAACGTTGAAAATCAAAAATACTATAAATAGTCTCATTATCTACTTTTTCAAGTACATCGCCTTTTTTTAATCCTGCACTTTCAGCCAAAGAATAGGGCACTATATTTTCAATAGAGACAATCCACTGCAAAGAATTAGTTTGTTTTTCTTGTAATGTAAACCCAATGGACGTATTTCGAATTTTTGTGTGGTCTAACATTTTCCCCAACGTGGACCGAATCCTATCAACAGGAATCGAAAAGCCAATGTCTTTTAACTCTGAATGAACTGCCACATTAATTCCTATTAATTCTCCATGGATATTGAGCAAGGGACCACCAGAATTTCCAGGATGGATAGATGCATCAATTTGAATATAGTCGTTGAATTCGCCTCGTTCCTTTAAAAGAACACTTCTTTGTAATCCACTAATAATACCCACACTCACAGTGTGGTTTAAATTATAGGGATTCCCAATAGCAATCACTGTTTCTCCTCGCATTAAATCAGAGGAGATTCCCATCTTTATACAAGGATATTTTTTAATAAAAGGAATTTGCAAAACTGCTAAATCATGCAAATCATTGACTGCTATTATTTTTGCCTCTATGTAACGATTATCTAAAAATATAACATGAATATTCGAAGTTTCATGCATTACATGTGCATTCGTAACAATCAATCCGCGTGGATCAATAATAACGCCTGCCCCACTACTATGTTGTTTGATATTTTGTTGTTTCTTTTGAAACAGATTAGCAATGGATGATTTTTCCAATTCACTATTTTTTTCTGCAACAATATTCACAATGGCAGACTCTGTTTTTTGTACTACTTTTACAATAGAAGTTTGTCTTGAATTTTGAGCATAAACAATACAAGACCATAAAATTTCTAAGATAATAATTAGTAAAAAATGAAAATTTTTCATTATTTATTGCTTTTCTAAAGAAAAATCATTAATTTTTATCTTCGAATAAATCAGTTGGCCAAATAAAAGCGTTTTCACGTAGACGAAATTTCATACTAGATAAACCTTCTATTACTTTTTCATATCGTAACTTAGTACGAATCGTTTCTTGGGCTTCTTGAAATCCAATGACACTACCTTCTTGCAACTCAGCCACTTTTATAATCTGACAATACGGCTCTTCTTCCAATGGAATGGGGTCACTAATTTCACCTTGTTTCATAGAAAAAACAATGTCTTCCACTTCTTTATATAAAGCTTCCCCTTTTCCAAAAAATGCCCACACAACCTCGCCATCTTTCTCTACTCTAGGCCAACTGCCTCCTTCTTTAGCATAGGGATCATCAGAGTGGAGTTTAGCCATTTCTTCAAAATCTGCACCTTCTCGCAATTGTTTTACAATTGCATCTGCCTTTTGTATTGTTTGTGTTCTGCCACCATTTTTAGAATAAAACAAAGTAATAATTCTTGTTTTTATTTTACTTTCTTTTGTAAATTCTTTGATATGTTTTGTGTAATATTTGCGCATTTCCATAGGAGAAATAAAAGTATCTATGGCAGCCCGTTGTTGTGTTTCTGTAGAATATCCTGCTTTTTTTTGGAACAATTCCTGCATAGTCAAACGAGATCGAACGAGTTCACTTAAATCGACTTCCCCTTCATCTAAGATTCCTTCGCCTCTATCTTGCAATTCTCGTTCCACTTGTTCTTTTATCGTTTCTTTAGAAATTTCAATATTATACTTTTTTGCTTCTTGCAATGTTAATTGTCGATCTACCATTTGGCGCAGTGCTAATTTCATTAAATGTTGTTTTTGGACTTCTTTTTGTCTACGAGTTGCAGACATTTTTTCGATTTCTTGGAGTGGAACTTTAATCACTTTAACTAAATCGCCATATGTAATGATTTCATCATTTACAATAGCCACAATACTGTCAGATCGTGGCGGTGCCTCTTGTCCCCACACAAAAGAACAACTACAAAAGCAAACAAAGAATAATAACAATACAACATTTTTTTTCATAAATATTCGGCAAAAATGCCACTCCCTTAAAAATATTCAAATCTTATAGCTTATATTTTAAACGTGACAAAACTTTATCTAAAATAGGAATCAATTGCGTTGCTTTTGCTCTCTTTTTTTTATCTTTTTCCACCATCATCTTCAAAACTTTTTGTCCCAATTTAGAAACATTTTGTAAACTATCCCAATTAATGTTCTCATAAATTTGACATCGCATCACTTCCCTAGGATCTTCATTGGTAAATGGGACTTTCCCTGTTAACATGTGAATACAAGTGATTCCTAAAGAATAAATATCACTTCGAATATCTAAATCTCTACTACCACGAGCTTGTTCAGGAGATATATATTCCACAGTTCCACACGTATCTAATAAAGCTCCTTCTTGCTGTTGTAATTGTTCCCGCTCCAAAGCAAAAGCGAAATCTGCTAATTTGACGTTGCTAGAATCTGTGAGTAAAATATTTGCTGGTTTTATATCACGATGAATAATGCCTTTTTGTTGCATATATGCAAGTGCTTTTGTAACTTGCAATGCCAATTCAAAAGTATGTATTTCTGTAAAAACAAGCCCTTGTTCTAAAAATGAATCTAGACTTTCGCCATGTATAAATTCCAATGCAATAAAATACATGCCTTTTGAAATTCCAAAATCAATACCATGGAGAATATTAGGATGGTCGAGTTTTAAGAGCATCATTCCTTCATTAACAAATTGTTTTAATACTTTCTTATCTTCATTTAAACTAGGATACAGCAATTTTAAGGCCACGATTTCTCCTGTTGCAATAGATTCTGCTTTAAACACAACAGCAGATCCACCGCGTCCCATTTTATCAATCACGCGATAGCCCATAATGGGTTGCATTTCATCTGCAGCAGTCATCTTATCTGCTACAGCGCTAGGATCATGTGCAAACTCTTGCTCTGTTTTTTCTTTTAAAATACTTCGTACTTCTTGTAAATCAAAAGAATGAATATGATCACCACCCATGGAAAATCCTCATATTTTTTCCCAAGTGCTAGGAAATTTTTTCCCAAGTGCTAGGAATAGGAACAGAAAAAGATAATATATCTTCAGATATAGGATGAATAAACTCAATTTTACAAGCATGTAAACAATGTCCTAATATCTTTATATCCCAAGGTGAGGGGCGAAGTAAATAATAATTCCATAAAAAAGGCAGACCACCTAATGCATATAATGGTTCACCAACAATAGGATGACCGATAAATGCAAGGTGCTTCCTAATTTGATGTTTTTTCCCTGTACTTGGGATTAAACGAACTAGACTATACTCACCATACTCTTCTAAAACATCAAACTCGGTACGAGCTGCCATTCCTTGGGGATGAATTTCCATCTTGATTTTAATTACATTCTCTTGACATGTACAAGGTCGCAAAGGAAACTCAATCCTCCCGTGCTTCATAGGAAGAATTCCATGTACTAGAGCAACGTATTCTTTATACACTTTAGATCGAGAAAATTGTTTATAAAAAATACGAGCAACTCGTAAACTCCGTGCAATTACCATAAGACCAGAAGTATTTTGATCTAAACGATGAACTAATCGAGCTTCTGATCCAAAATACGAACGCAATCGTGCGTCTAAAGTATCACCTTGGTAATGTCCTACAGGATGGCATAATAATCCTGCAGGCTTTTCTAATACAATAATCCATTCATCTTTATAAACAATATTTAAATGACTTGCCACAAATATTCTTCTTATGTGCCAAATTCCAAACGTTTCCCATTTCTGTCATCTAATTTTGCATTTTTAAAAATTTTTCGTTGTGTTTCTTTAAAATCATAGGTAACCCTGTGATAAGTAATGCACTCATCTGTAAAAATCACATAGCAAGCACGTTCATCTCGATCACGAGGTTGACCAACAGACCCTACATTACATATAATGCGTTCGCCATTTTTATATTCCCATGTTAAACCAAAATCATCAGGGCTAAACCAACGGCTTTCTTCTGTAATAATCCCAGGCATATGAGTATGGCCAACAAAACATACTTTGTCAATTTGGTCAAAAATATTTCGTATTTTTTCAGGAACTTCACCAAAGACATCTTCTGTATCTGATTTTAAAATATAGTCCATAGTTGGATCCATAGGTGAAGCATGGACAAATAAATAATCGCCCTCTGTATAACAAAGAGGAAGATCATTTAAAATTTCCCAACGTTCTTTTCGGAGACGACCACCAAAAAATGTTGGTTTTAATCGTTCTCTCGTCCATTCTACAGCTTGTCGTGCAGCAACATTAAAACCAAATGCACCGAATAAAACAGCTTCTTCATGGTTTCCTAATAAACTAAATTCACATTCATTTCGAACTCGTTCTAGACATTCCACAGGATTGGGTCCATAACCAATCACATCACCTAAGCAATAAATCGCATCTACTTGTTTCTGTTTAATATCGTCTAACACAACAGTTAATGCTTCAATATTTGCATGTATATCCGAGATGATAGCTATTTTTTTCATATTTTATTTTAAGCGTGGCATGCCTAAAATTAAGACATGAAACGCCATACTCCTACCCTAATTGCTAGTTGACAAATATTAATAATCTCCAATCCAATGAAGTTGCAATAAACACAATATGTAACATATCATAATATTGCATTTTCGAATAAATGTCAATATGAAAAAAAATACATCTAAAATTATTGATTTCTTTTTTAACTAAGATATAATAAAATTATCTCTATATAGAAATGAAACATTCTTTATTAAATCATCAAAAAGAAAGGAATTCTATGGGAAAAAATCATCAACTTCCAAGTAGTAAAGTAGCACAAGAATTTGGAGAAGTAAATGTTTGCAAAGTTGGTAATGAATACGAAATCCTTTTTACCATCTTAATGGAACCTTCTGGAAAAGATGCAGAAGGATGGAAAACTGGCGTTGCTCTAGATTCTAGCGTTTCTTTACAATGGGCATACGGGAAAAAACTAGAAGGCAAAGTCCCTCCTGAGGTTATGAAAAGCTACAGAGCTAAAGGATGGGTAGACTCTGAAATCATTGATGGACTTCCTGTAAGCTATATGAAAAAAGAAGCGAACCATGATGCCATTGAAAAAGGATACTTACACTACAGCGAAAATATTATGCAAAAACTCGCACATGATTTCGTATCCTATTTAGCAGACAATTTAGATTCACAAGGCAAAACTTTAGTTGCTTACTGGGCTTGTGGTACAGGTAAAGAATTTGAAATTTTAGGTGAACTCAGTTCAGAAGAATTCAAAAACATTAGACTTACTGGATCTAAAAAACATGGATTTGGCAAAAAAACATGCCTCCTTCCAGTTTTAAAAGCTTTTCAAGAAGAGCTTGGAAAAGCCAAACGATCCATGGCAATTTTTTTAACAGACGGCAACCTAGAAGATTTTGAAGAAGTCAAAGAATACACAATCCAAATGGCACAAAAAATTGCAGCAGGTCAAAAAAACTTCATGAAATGCGTTTTGATCGGTGTAGGTGATCAAATTTCTGAAGAACAAATGGAAATTTTAGACGATTTAGAAACTGGCACAGACATAGATATTTGGGATCACAAAATTGCAAAAGAAATGAGAAGCCTTTTAGAAATTTTTGCAGAAGTAGTGGATGAGAATCAAATCATTGCTCCTACAGCCACCATTTTAGACGACAAAGGCAAAATAGTAAAACAGTTTTCAGACGGTCTTCCTGCAAAAGTCACATTTACCATGCCTGCTACATCAAAACATTTTGTATTACAAATAGGTCAACAAAAAATCATACAAAACATTGAATACCCTGAGGCATAAACATGGGAAAATATTTGATTCTGATTTGTTTCTTTTGCCTCTTTCTTACAGCACAAGAAAAACAATATATCAGTCAATTTGGAAATGACGTATTGCAAAAAACAATACTCATTGTTCGCGGAAAACCTTCTGCTATTGTCAAATTTCCTCAAGGAAACAACGCAATTCGTTTTAAAATCGAAGAAATTTTTTTTGGACAAGCTCATTTATTTCAATCCATATTTATTTTTTCCATCCCTATCACAACCATATCATCAGAAGATTCTTGGGTAATATTTTTGAAACCTATGACCTCAGAACATTGCATGGAATCTATCGGCTACTTTTCTTTACAAGACAAAGAAGCCCAAGAAAAAATAACAATGTTGAGAAAAATCATTGCCTTAGAAATGAGAAAAAATAAAAAACAAAAACAAGAAGCCTATTTGCAATATTGCTTAGAAGGAATAGTCTCAGAAAAAATATGGACGCAAAACAATGCATTTCAAGAATGGCTTTATCTATGCAAAGAACACAAATCATTACTTACGAAAACACTACTGCCTAAATTGCAAAATATACATGAAAGTCTCTTAAATAAACAAATACAGAATCAAATACGGCGTACTATCTTAGAAATTCGAAAAACACTTCCTGAAAATCAACATTTAGATACAAAACAAGATCTTCCTTGGTTACAAGAACTAGAACAAGCAACAAAAGATTGGCAAAATGCTGACACATTAGAAAAAAAAGCAAAAATCATACAATGCATTGGACTCTTTCCTTGCCAAAATTCTCGAATGATCCTTCAAGACGCCTTACAAGACAATAACCCTCGCATTCGAGCTATGTCTCTTTTTTACATCCATTTTCAAAAAGATTACTATTTTATTGCACAATTGCAAAAAATTGCCTTACATGATCCTATTCCTTATATACAAAAAAAAGCACGTCAACTTTTACAACAATGGGGACGAAAAATCCAATAAATAAAGGAGAACAACACTCTATGCATTCTCTTGAAGATGACGAAGCAAAAGACAAACAACGAGTACAGCTAGGCGGTGATGCCTTATGTCAACTTCGTGCCAAATATATTCAACTCATCCAAGATACAAAACAAGAAAACACTTTTAAAAATTCAGTACAATTCAATAATGAGGACTCTGTGTTGACAGAGAGTAACGCAACTTCGATTCAGGTCATTACCGAAGAAGAAAACAATAAAACAAAATACTTTTCAGATTCACCCAGCGATACACAGGAACGAATACAAAAAGAATGTACCCAAGAAAGTGCCATTGTATTAAATATACTACAAAATACACTAGAAAAAATTCTTTTGCTCTTCCACAACACAAATTCAGAACTTGATTTATCAAAATATTTTACAAAAGTCTTGCACATATTACATAGAGAATGCAAAGATTTAGAAGCTAAAGGTGACAACAGTTATCAAAAAATATATGAAGCACTGCAAGATCGAATTTACGTGGCTGTTCTTTTCAACACCTACTCCCGTTCCTGGAAAGATATGTTAGAAAAATTACAAGATGATGAAAAAATACTGCAACCACCATGTAAAGTGTTTTATTTTTTATTTCGTCTTGTCTCCATATTCCTCCGCTGTCTTAAAGAAAAACTAGATACCTCAAAAAAAGCCAACCTAGCCATGGCATTACTTCGTATCATTGAAATTTCTAGCCTATACTTACAACAAGAAAAAAAAATTTGTGATTTAAAAGCTATATTCCAATATTGTAGAAAAAACCCTTTACCTCTTTTCACCAATTGCTATAGCCGTGTTCAAGAAAAAAAAGAAAAGGAAAAAGAAAAAGGGACTATAACTTCTACACCTATTCCAGAAGAACAAATGGACATTTTTGCTAAAGACCAAATGCCAGTAGAAGAACATGATACAGATCCTTCTATACATAGTGATGCAATTTTCAGCGGAGACCTTTCCTACATTAGCATTGCTCAAATCGTACAAATGCTAGGAATAGAAAGAAAAAACGGTTGTCTAAGCATCCTAATAGAAAATGACACCATCAAAATATACTTGCAAGATGGAATGGTACTTCATTGTGAGACCAATGAATACGAAGGCGAAGAAGTTTTTTACCACGCACTATATCAAGAACAAGGACGCTTTACATTTGACATGAAAGAAACGGCTCCACGAGTTACCGTGAATCTACCTATAGAATACTTACTCATGGAATGTGCTCGTCTCTTAGATGAATACGAACGAGACCAAGCTAACTTACAACAAGAAACAAGAAAATAGCAACTTACAATAAAAAACAAAAAAATAGCAACTTATAATAAAAAACAAAAAAATAGCAACTTATAATAAAAAACAAAAAAATAGCAACTTACAATAAAAAACAAGAAAATAGCAACTTACAATAAAAAACAAAAAAATAGCAACTTATAATAAAAAACAAAAAAATAGCAACTATAACAAAAAATAAGACTAAGCCAACTTACAACAAGAAACAAGACTAAACCAAGTTAAAAGAAAGGGAAACAATTGGACATTCTTATACAAAATGCACGTCTACGAAACCATGAAAAACTCATGAACATTGGAATTAAAGACGGAAAAATTATAGAAATCGCTGAAAACACCACACAAAAATCTAATCAAACCATTGATGCCAAAGGAAATCTAGTCACAGAAGCATTTTGCAACCCTCACCTTCATCTATGCAAAGTATACACTCTAGAAATGATGGAACAAGACTCCTTAAAGTCCTATCATGGAAACGGTATGGGGGCTGCAATGACCGCTATTGAACTTGCAGCAAAAGTCAAAGAAAACTATGATGCAGAATGGATTCTCCCCAATGTAAGAAAAGCCTTGAAACTCGCAGCTAAAAACGGCAACTTGTATATTCGTGCTTTTGCAGATGTAGATAGCAAAGCAAAACTCGAAGGCATCAAAGCACTATTACAAGCTAAAGAAGAATTCAAAGACATCATCGATCTACAAATTGTTGCCTTTCCTCAAGATGGAGTAGTTCGAGAGCCAGGAACTATTGAACTTATTGATGAAGCAATGAAAATGGGAGCAGACGTAGTCGGTGGTATTCCTTGGATTGAATTTACAAAACAAAATGAACAAACACACATTGACGAAATGTTTAAAATTGCTAAAAAATACAACGCTGATATTTCTATGCTCGTAGATGATGCAGGTGATGCTGACCTTCGTACTTTAGAAATGTTTGCTTTAAAAGCCATCCAAGAAAATTGGCAAGGTCGCGTTCTCTCTCATCACGCACGAGCTATGCAACTGTATACCACACCTTATTTCAAAAAACTAGTGGCCATTCTCAAAAAAGCACAAATGGGCATTGTTAGTGATCCTCACACAGGTCCTCTTCATGCTAAAGTTAAAGAACTATTAGAAGAAGGCGTTCTTGTTTCTTTTGGGCAAGATGATATACTTGACGCCTATTATCCCTTTGGTCAAAACAATATGCTAGAAGTTGCCTTTCTCAATGTCCACATCCTTTGGATGACCACATTCCCAGAAATTGAAAAAGCTTATGACATGATCACACACTATCCAGCAAAATCCATGAACATTTCCAACTATTCATTACAAATCAATAACAACGCTAACCTTGTTATTCATAACGTTCCTACAGTTAGAGAAGCCATCCAATACCATGCAACTCCAACATACGTTATTTCTCATGGAAAACTTCTAGAAAACAAATAATATACAAAACAACAGAAAGGAAAGACAAATGTCTTGTACATCCCACATGACACCAAAAGAAGATGAAAAGCAATATCACATTCAACTCAAAAAAGGAGACATTGGAAAATACGTTCTACTACCAGGAGATCCTGGACGAGTTCCCTTAATTGCATCCTACTTTGACGAAGCACACGAAGTAGCCTTTAACAGAGAATACAGAACATTTACAGGAAAAGTCGCAGGAATACCTGTTTCTGTCACATCTACAGGAATTGGATGTCCATCTGCTGCTATTGCCGTCGAAGAACTCATCAAAATTGGTGCAGAAGTATTTATTAGAATTGGAACAGCTGGTGCTTTACAACCAGAAATCAAACTAGGTGACGTTGTCATTACCACAGCAGCAGTACGAGAAGAAGGAACAACCCATCAATACGTTCCTGCAAGCTATCCAGCAGTAGCAGATCTAGACGTAACATGGGCATTAAAAAAAGCAGCAGAAAAACTAGGTCTTCCTCACCATTGCGGAATTTCCCATTGCAAAGACGCCTTTTTCATTGAATCTGAAAAAGATTCTCAACCCCTTCCTATTGAAGAACACAACAAAGCCCTTTGGAAAGCTTGGGAACGTTCTAACGTTCTTTCTACCTCTATGGAAGCAGCTGCAATTTTTGTCATCTCTTCCATCCGAAAAGTCAAAGCAGGCGAAGTTGTTGCAATTATTGGTCTTACCTATGATGATGCACCCATTGTTGCAAAAGTAGGCATTGAAGAAGCCATCCAAGTTGCTATAGAAGCCATTAAAATATTAGAAAACAAAAATTAAACAAAGAAAAAACAACAATAACTTTCTTAAAGACTTGATTTGAATTGAAATCAAGTCTTATTTTTTGCCTCCCCAGAGCAACTTCCACTCCCCAGAGCAAATCACCCCAAAGTAAATTTCCAACCCAGAGCAACTTCCACTCCCCAGAGCAACTTCCACTCCCCAGAGCAAATCTCCTCCCCAGAGCAACTGACACTGCCCCAGAGCAACTTCCACTCCCCAGAGCAAATCTCCTCCCCAGAGCAACTGACACTGCCCCAGAGCAAATTTCCTCCCCAGAGCAACTGACACT